>NZ_JBYTAE010000018.1:0-70748 GCF_058787875.1 Hydrogenophaga sp. FW305-3-2-15-A-LB1
GGACTGCGGCGGCCGGTGGCAGCGGGGCGTCGGGATGGGGGTTGCGCGTCATGGAGGCGGATGATGCGCGAGCCGCGCCGCCGAAGCGATGGACGTTTCGGCCCGATTCAGGTACTTTTCCGGCATCGCCTGCCACCCGCCCCTGCCATGACCGCCTCCCCCTTGCTGCTCGTTCCCTTCCGGGAAGTCCGCCACGACCAGCCCGACGACTGCCTGCACTACGAGTCCGTGGCGGTGCGCGGCGCCGAAATGGACTGGACGATTCCGGCCCACCGGCACGAGGGTTTGCACCAGTTCCAGTTCCTCGCGCACGGCAGCGTGCGCGGCACCATCGACGGCCAGGACTTCGAGGCCCAGGCCCCGGTGATGCTGCTGCTCGCGCCGGGTTCGGTGCACGGCTTCACCTACACGCCCGACGCCGTGGGCCACCAGGTCACGCTGCCCACCACCACGCTGCGCCAGCTGCTGGGCGGCTCGAACCTGGTGGACGACGGGCTGGGCACCTCCTGCGTGTTGCCGCGCCTGCAGGACGGGGACGAGGCGGAATGCGCGAACCTCTTCGCGCAGGTGGCGCGCGAGTTCCGCGCCCAGCACCCGGGCCGCGTGCACGCGCTGCTGGCCAGCGCCACGCTGCTCGCGGTGCAGTACCTGCGCCGCCGCGGCGAGCACTTCAAGCGCGAGCGCGGGCAGGGCGAGCGCGACGCGCTGGTCAAGCGCTACCTCGCGCTGGTCGAGCAGCACTACCGCGAGCACGAGCCGCTGAGTTTCTACGCGTTGGCCCTGGGTGTCACGCCCGACCACCTCAGCCGCACCTGCCGCCACGTGGCGCGCCAGTCGGCGCTGCAGATCCTGCACGAGCGGCTGATGCTGGAGGCGCGCCGCCTGCTGGCGTATTCGTCGCTGCCGGTGGCGCAGGTGGCGCAGCAACTGGGTTACGACGACGCGGCCTACTTCAGCAAGTTCTTCGGCCGCGCGGTGGGCAACACGCCCTCGGACTACCGCGCGCTGGTGGCCAGCGGGGTGCGCGGCGCGGCCTGACGAAACGCCGTGCGGGAGGTCAGTCGAGCGCTTCGCGGCGCGCGAACCGCACCACCGTCACACCCCGACGGGCCTGCCGCGTCGAGGGCATCACGAGCACACAGTCGTCGTGCGGCGTCACCACCGGCTCGCCGTCGTTGTCCCCGATGACGGTGCCCGCGTGGGCAATCGTCTCCAAACCCAGGAAGCGCTCGGTGAAGAAGAAGCGGGGGCTTCTCGCCACCACCGCCCCGGTCACGTGCAGCGCCCACTGCCGGGGGGCGTCGGGCTGCCTCCACCCTGGCATCCATCGGAGCGCGCCCGCATGCGTGACCGTGCCGGCCTGAAGCAGGAAGCGCGCGCACTGATCGCGGGCGACATCGAGGCTGGTCGAGTCGCCGTGATAGCCACATTCGATGAGCAGGGAGCGCGTGTCGGGCGCGTCCTCGTCCGGCAGGCCGAACTGGCCATAGTCCCGCATGCGCACCCCGTCCTGATGACCCGTGTCCACGACCACGTGCGCTGGCGCGCCCAGCTGGCGCGCCAGCGCCAGGTTGCGCCGGTGCAACCCCACCAGCGAGAGCGGTTGTCCTGGCTCGTGCATGGAGTGCAGGTCCAGCAGCCATTGCGCGCGTTCGACAAAGGGCTCCAGGGCGGCAGCGCGTTGGCGTTCGCGGGTGTCGGCACCGCGCAGGCGCTCTGGCGTCCATTGCCGGTTCATGTCTTCGTCGATGAACCGAGATGCATCGCTGTCGGCCGGGTCGAAGCGGTCGAAGGCCGCCAGATTGCAGAACGCCAGCGTGAGCGAACCGGCCTCGGGCCGCAGGCCCGCCTCCAGGAGTTCCTTCACCGCCCAGGCACCACACAACTCGTTGCCATGCACCAGCGCGCTCAGCATGACGCGGCGGCCGGCCACGCCGGTGTCGAAGTGCCACACGCCTTCGACGCCGGTGTTGCCGACGCGCCAGCGGCCGAGATCGGGAGGGCTGAGGGAGAACATGGGATGGCTCATTCCTTGATGTTCGCGAAGTCGACGATCTTCTGGTACTTCGCCGACTCCGTGGCGAGAAACCCGTTCATCTCGACGTTGAGCGGCGCCACGGTCGACCCGCTGTCCTCCAGCTTCTTGCGGAACTCCGGTGTCTGCAGGGATTCGGCGAGCGCGTTGCGCAGGCGCACCGTGATCGCCTCGGGCAGATTGGGTGGCGCCATCAGGGCAAACCAGACACTGATGTCTATCTGGTTGAGCGAGGGGTGATCGGCCAGCGGCGCGATGTCCAGGGCGACGGCCGAGCGCTTCTTCTCGGTGATGCCCAGGGCCACCACCTTGCCACCGCGGATGTGCGGCAGCCCGCTGGAGAGCACGTACACACCGAAATCGACCGTGCCGGCGTACAGGTCTGTCGTCAGCGGGCCGACACCGCGGTAAGGAATATGCGACATGAAAAGGCCGGCCTGCTGCTTGGCCATTTCCGCCGACAGGTGCAGCGCGGTGCCCACCCCGGAGCTGCCGTAGATGTACTTGCCAGGCCTGGACTTGACCGTCTTGATGAACTGGTCCACCGTCTTGACGCCGCTCTGCGTGGAGGCCACCAGCACCATGGGCTGCGACGCCACCAGCCCGATGGGCGTGAAATCCTTGTAGCTGTATTTGACCGAAGACGAAATGAGGCGGTTGATCGCGATCTCGTTGTTGGCCCCCAGGAGAAGCGTGTAGCCGTCCGGTGCCGCCCGCGAAACCTTGTGCGCGCCAATGGCACCGCCCGCGCCGCCCACGTTTTCCACGATGACGGCGACGCCCAGCTTCTTCGCCAGCTGGTCGGCCACGGCCCGGCCGGTGAGGTCGGTGCTCCCGCCGGGTGGGTAGGCCACCACGACCGTGATCGGACGCTCTGGATAGGCGCCGGTCTGGGCCAGCGCGGCAGGCGCCAGGCCCACGGACAGCACCATCGGCAGGACGGTGGAAAGGACGCGGTGAAGGTTTCTCATGTGGGTCTCCTCTTTGAACAACCGCGATTCTTGGTGTCGGGGCCTTTCGCCAAGGTGCTGAAACGGCACCTTTCAGTGCCTTTTTGACATCAGCCCACGCAGGAGACCTCCCAGAGCCTTTCCGCCAGCGATGAGAGGCGCCGTTTGGTGCGGACCATCCGGATCTCGAAAACGACCTCCAGCGCCTTGCCGGCCAGCGGGGTGACCTTTCCTGCCTTGTGGGCCCCCACCACCAGCGACCAGGGCAGCCATGCAACGCCCAGTCCCTTGAGCACGTACTCCAGCAGGGCGTCGGCCGAATCGCATTGCAGAGTGGGCGTCAGACGCGGGGCTTGGGCATGGTTCGAGAGGTGATCGGAGACCAGCTGTCCCAGCGCCAGCGTGTTGGCGTAGGCCAGATAGGGCACGGGTTTGCTGGACGAGAAGTTGTAGAGCGGCTTTCCGCCGGCGCTGGCGCGCGACACCGGCACCAGCCGGTCGTGTGCCATGGTGTGCTGCAGGTACCGGGAGGGTTGCAGGCGCACGCTGATGGCGGGGTGGTAGTAGGTCAGCAGGAAGTCGGCATCGCCGCGCTCGAAGCGCTGCAGCGACTCGCCCATCGACCCGGTGCGCACATGGACCAGCGCCCCGGCAGTGTGGGCCCTGATTCGCCACAGCCAGTCGGCGGCCAGCGTCCGGGCCAGGGTACGGCCGGTGGCCAGCGTGAGAACGTTCTGCCCGGGGAAAGCGTGGTCCTGGATCTCGCTGCGGGCGGATGCCAGTGCATCCACCGCTTGCCGCGCATGCTGGAGCAGGGTTTCTCCGGCGGGGGTGAAGCTCACCGGCGCGCCATCCCGCGACACCAGCTCCGCGCCGGCCCATTGTTCCAGGCTGCGGATCCGCCGGCCGAACGCGGGGTGGGTGACATGGCGCCGAGCCGCGGCCCGCACGAAGCTCTGGGTCTCGGCCAGGGCAATCAGGTCTTCCAGCCATTTGATCTGCATGGGGTGGTCCTCGTTGAAGGGATGGCACATGATGCGTGGAAGTGGTCATGTGGGTTTTGAGTAGATTCCTGTGCCTTCAGACCATGGTTGAGGGGGCCCCCGTCTCCTAGCATTGGCCCGACTCGAACACCCTTGTTCGGGGCCATCACCAAAACAGGAGACAAGCAGCATGGATCTGAAACTGTGGGCCGCCGCGTCCGTTGTCGCCGCCGCCAGCGTGGGCGTGGCCCAGGCTCAAACCGCCCAGCAGGGCAAACTGTCGAACGACGTGCTGCGCATCGGCGTGTTGACCGACATCTCCGGCGTCTACGCCGACATCTCGGGCAAGGGCGCGGTCGAGGCCGTGAAGATGGCCGTGGAGGACTTCGGCGGCAAGATGTTCGGCAAGCCGATCGAGGTGGTTTTCGCCGATCACCAGAACAAGGCCGACGTGGGCGCCGCGAAGGCGCGCGAGTGGTACGACTCGGGCAACGTGGACATGATCAACGACCTCGCCAACTCCGGCGTGGCGCTGGCCGTGGCCGGCGTGGCGAAGGAGAAGAAGCGCCACGCCATCGTGAACAACGCGTCCAACGTGGGCGTGACCAACGCGCAGTGCTCGCCCTACGCGGTGCACTACACCTACGACGCGTACGCCCTGGCCAACGGCACGGGCAAGGCCATCGTGGAAGGCGGCGGCGACACCTGGTTCTTCCTGACGGTGGACTTCGCCTTCGGCATCGGCCTGGAGCAGCAGGTGGGCGACGTGGTGCGCAACGCCAAGGGCCGCGTGGTGGGCGCCGCGCGCCACCCGCTGGGCACGACGGACTTCTCGTCCTACGTGCTGCAGGCGCAGGCCTCCAAGGCCAAGATCATCGGCCTGGCCTCCACCGGCAACGACACGATCAACGCGATCAAGGCGGCCAACGAGTTCGGCCTGACCAAGAACCAGAAGCTCGCCGCGCTGCTGCTGTGGATCCAGGACGTGCACGCCCTGGGCCTGCCGACCGCGCAGGGCCTGCAGCTCACCAACGCCTGGTACTGGGACATGAACGACGAGACGCGCGCCTTCGCCAAGCGCTACCAGCAGCGCGTGGGCGGCCAGATGCCCAACATGGCGCACGCGGGCGACTACTCGTCCACCCTGCACTACCTCAAAGCCGTGCAGGCCGCCGGTTCCGACGACCCGGACGCCGTCTCGGCCAAGATGCGCGAGCTGCCGATCAACGACATGTTCGCCAAGGGCGGCAAGATCCGCGAAGACGGTCGCATGGTGCACGACATGTACCTGTGGCAGGTGAAGACGCCGGCCGAGTCCAAGTACCCGTGGGACTACCTGAAGCTGGTGAAGACGATCCCCGGCGAGCAAGCCTTCATGCCGCTGGCGCAGAGCACCTGCTACCTGGTCAAGAAGTAAGAAGCCCCCCGTTGCTTGCTCACTGCGTGTAGCCGCATACCCCCCACCGGGGGGCGGGCCGGCCGCTTCGGAGCGGCCGTGCGCAGCGGCCCCTTGATTGCCTCTCTCCACCATGTCTTCTATCCTCGAAACGCAGGGCCTCTCGCGCAGCTTCAACGGGTTTCACGCCGTCTCGAACGTGAACCTGTCGGTGCGCGAAGGCAGCATCCACGCCCTCATCGGCCCCAACGGCGCGGGCAAGACGACCTGCTTCAACCTGCTCACCCGCTTCATCGACGCGAGCGCCGGTCGCATCCGCTTCCAGGGCCAGGACATCACGCGCACACCGGCCGACGCGGTGGCGCGCCTGGGCCTGGTGCGCTCGTTCCAGATCTCGGCCGTGTTCGGCCAGCTCAGCGTGTTCGAGAACGTGCGCCTGGCGGTGCAGCGCCGCCGCGGCCATTCGCTGGACTGGTGGCGCAGCGACCGCGCGCTGGCCCAGTACGACGGCCGCACCCGCGAGCTGCTGGACGAGGCCGGGCTCTCGGCCTGGGCCGAGCACAGCGCCGGTGAACTGCCCTACGGCCGCAAGCGCGCGCTGGAGCTGGCGACCACGCTGGCGCTGGAGCCGCGCGTGCTGCTGCTCGACGAGCCCATGGCCGGCATGGGCGCCGAGGACATCGCCCACGCGGCGGCGATGATCCGCCAGGCCGCGCGCGGGCGCACCGTGCTCATGGTGGAACACAACCTCTCGGTGGTGGCCGACCTGTGCGACCGCATCACCGTGCTGGCGCGCGGCGAGGTGCTGGCCGAGGGCGACTACGCCAGCGTTTCGCGCGACCCGCGCGTGGTCGAGGCCTACCTGGGCCATGGCCATGGCGGCCAGCGCAAGCACCACAAGGCGGAGGCCCCGCATGGCTGAACCGCTGCTGACCCTGCGCGACGTGAGGGCCTGGTACGGGCCGAGCCAGGCCCTGCACGGCGCGAGCCTGGACGTGCGCGAAGGCGAGCTGGTCACGCTGCTCGGCCGCAATGGCGCCGGCAAGTCCACCCTGCTCAAGACCGTGATGGGCATGATGGGCCGGCGCCAGGGCTCGATCCGCTTCCAGGGCCGGGAACTCATCGGGATGGCGCCGCACCACATCGGCCGCTTGGGGCTGGCCTTCTGCCCGGACGACCGGGGCATCTACGCCTCGCTCACGGTGCGCGAGAACCTGCGCCTGCCGCCCGTGGTGGCCGAGGGCGGCATGAGCGAGCAGGCGCTGTACGAGCTGTTCCCCAACCTCGCGCAGCGCGCCGGCTCGGCCGGCACGCACCTCTCGGGCGGCGAGCAGCAGATGCTGGCGATCGCGCGCATCCTGCGCACCGGCGCGCGCGTGCTGCTGCTGGACGAACCCACCGAGGGCCTGGCCCCGGTGATCGTGGACCGCATCGGCGAGCTCATCCGCCAGCTGAAAGGGCAGGGCTACACCATCGTGCTGGTGGAGCAGAACGTGCATTTCGCGGCCGAGCTGGCCGACCGGCACTGCCTGATGGAATCGGGCCGCATCACCGACACCTTCGACGCGGCCACGCTGCTGCGCGATTTCGACGCCATTACCGCCAGGATCGGAGTCTAGAGATGGCGCATCCTGTAATCGGAAGGGCGAAATCCCGTCAACCGTTTGAACGTGTTGGAGAACGCGAACGGGTTCACGTAGCCCACGCTGCGCGCGATCGCCTCGACCTTCTCGTCGCTGGTGGCCAGCAGGTGGGCCGCGTGCGCGATGCGCAGCGTGGCGAGCTGGCGGCCGGGGCTGCGGCCCAGGTTCTTCTGGCACAGGCGGCGCAGGTGCTCCTCGCTGGTGTTGGCCAGGCTGGCCAGGTCGGCCAGGGTCCAGTCGCGCGCCAGGTCGGCCTTCACCGCGTTCCACACCGGCACCAGGCGCGGCTCGCGCTGCAGCGGTTCGAGCAGGCGGGCCACGTAGCGCTCGATCACGTCCACCCACACCACGCAGGTGCCGGGGTCGGCCGCGCCCTGCATCTCGCCGTGCAGGCCGAGGATGGCGTGCTCCAGCACCTGGCCGTCGAACGGGCTCATGGTCGGGGCCATGGCACCGTCCACCGAGCGCACCGAGTCGGGCATGAAGCGCACCCAGGCCAGCCGCCAGCGCTGGTCCGGCACGCAATGGAAGGCGTGCAGCACGTGCGCGGGCGCGAAGCTCACGCTGCCGGGCTTGTGCGGGTACCAGCGGCCGTCGAGCAGGGTCTGGCCTTCGCCGCTCAGGCAGACCTGCATGAAGGCCCCGCTCAGGTGCGTGCGCACCACCGTGTAGGGCGCGGCCGCGTCCACCACCGCCACGTGGGCGATGTGGCGCGCGGCCAGGGCATCGCAATGTTCGGCGCGCACCACCGTCTGCACGGTGGCCTCGCCCAGCACATGGGTTTCTGTGGAGATATCGGGATGTTTCATCGACATGGCCTGCGCATCATAGAGAGGAAGGCTGTATGACGGAGGTGTTCGGTTTGCCGCTGCCGGTGCTCGCGGGCCAGGTCATGCTGGGGCTGGTCAACGGCTGCTTCTACGCCGTGCTCAGCCTGGGCCTGGCCGTGATCTTCGGCCTGCTGCGCATCGTCAACTTCGCGCACGGGGCCTTCTTCATGGCCGGTGCCTTCGGCGCCTGGATGCTGCAGCGCTACGCGGGCCTGGGCTACTGGGCCGCGCTGCTGCTGGTGCCGCTGGTGGTGGGTGGCCTGGGCGGCGTGTTCGAGCGCGGCCTGCTGCGCCGCCTCTACGGTCTGGACCCGATCTACGGCCTGCTGCTCACCTTCGGCCTGGTGCTGGTGCTCGAAGGCGGTTTTCGCGTGGCCTTCGGCACCTCGGGCCAGCCCTACCCGGTGCCGGCCAACCTGCAGGGCGTGTTCAACCTGGGCTTCATGGTGCTGCCGATCTACCGCGCCTGGGTGATCTTCGCGGCGCTCGCGGCCTGCCTGCTCACCTGGTGGCTGATCGAGCGCACCTCGCTGGGCGCGCGGCTGCGCGCCGCCACCGAGAAACCGGCGCTCACGCAGTCCTTCGGGGTGAACGTGCCGCGCCTGCTCACCTTCACCTACGCCGGCGGCATCGCGCTGGCCGCCTTCACCGGCGTGCTGGCCGCGCCCATCCTGCACGTGAACTCGGGCATGGGCTCCAACCTCGTGATCATCGTGTTCGCCATCGTCGTCATCGGCGGCATGGGCTCGGTGTTCGGCTCCATCGTCACCGCGCTGGGCATCGGCGTGATCGAGGGGCTCACCAAGGTCTTCTATTCGGAGGCATCGACCACCGTGATCTTCGTCGTCATGGCCCTGGTGCTGCTGTTCCGCCCGCGTGGCCTGTTCGGCAAGGAGGGCTCCGCATGAGCAAGACGCTCGCTCCCTGGCAGAAGGCCTTCGTCGGGGTCCTGCTGTTGCTGCTGCTCGCGGTGCCCTGGGTGCCGCAGGTGGTCTACCCGGTGTTCGTGATGAAGCTGCTGTGCATGGCGCTGTTCGCCTGCGCCTACAGCCTGCTGCTCGGCTTCGGCGGCATGATGTCCTTCGGCCACGCGGCCTTCTTCGGCAGCGCGGCCTACATCACCGGCCTGGTGGTGAAGATCTGGGGTCTGCCGCCCGAGCTGGGCCTGCTGGGCGGCACGCTGTTCGCGGCGCTGCTGGGCGCGGTGTTCGGCGCGCTGGCCATCCACCGCCAGGGCATCTACCTGGCCATGGTCACGCTGGCGCTGGCGCAGATGGTGTATTTCATCTTCCTGCAGCTGCCCTTCACTGGCGCGGAAGACGGTCTGCAGCAGATCCCGCGCGGCACGCTGTTCGGCTTCATCGACCTGCGCAACGACACCGCCATGTACCACCTGGTGCTGCTGCTCACCGTGGCCGGCCTCTGGCTCATCCACCGCGTGGTGCGCTCGCCGTTCGGCCACGTGGTGGTGGCGATCCGCGAGCACGAGCCGCGCGCGCGTTCGCTCGGCTACCCGGTGGAGCGCTACAAGCTCACGCTGTTCGTGCTCTCGGCCGCGCTCTCGGGCCTGGCCGGTTCCATGAAGGCCCTGGTGTTCCAGCTCGCCGCGCTGTCCGACGTGCACTGGCACCTCTCGGGCGACGTGGTGCTGATGGCCCTGCTCGGCGGCATGCACACCGTGTTCGGCCCGGCCATCGGCGCCACGCTGGTGGTGGGCCTGCAGTACTACCTCGACGCCTTCGGCGGCTGGGTGACCCTGGTCACCGGCCTGATCTTCATGGCGTGCGTGCTCTCGTTCCGCAGCGGCATCGCCGGTGCGATCGATGCGCTCAGAACCCGTCCGCGCCCCGGGCCCTGAGCCCGCGGCCCCCTTCACGTTTCCGTTTTCCGTTTCAAGGAGATTTTCATGCCGCGTTTCGAACGCCAAGCCCTGATGGCGAAATTCCAGGACATGGTGCGCCAGCGCCAGCCCATCATCGGCGGGGGCGCCGGCACCGGCATCTCCGCCAAGTGCGAAGAGGCCGCCGGCATCGACCTGATCGTGATCTACAACTCGGGCCGCTACCGCATGGCCGGACGCGCCTCCTCGGCCGGCCTGCTGGCTTACGGCAACGCGAACGACATCGTGCTGGAGATGGCCGGCGAGGTGCTGCCGGTGGCGAAGAAGACGCCGGTGATCGCGGGCGTGAACGGCACCGACCCCTTCATCGTCATGCCGGTGTTCCTGAAGAAACTCAAGGAACTCGGGTTTTCCGGCGTGCAGAACTTCCCGACCGTGGGCATCATCGACGGCAATTTCCGCCAGAGCCTGGAGGAGACCGGCATCAACTACGCGACCGAGGTCGAGATGATCGGCCAGGCCCACGCCATCGACCTGCTGACCACGCCCTACGTGTTCTCCGCCGAGGAGGCCGTGGCCATGACCGAGGCCGGTGCCGACTTCATCGTGCCCCACATGGGCGTGACCACCGGTGGCACCATCGGCGCCACCACGGCCAAGTCGCTCGACGAATCGGTGAAACTCATCGACGAGTGGGGCGAGGCGGCGCGCAAGGTGCGCAAGGACGTGATCGTGATCGCGCACGGCGGCCCGATTTCCAGCCCGGAAGACGTGGCCCACGTGCTCAGGCACAGCCGGCATTGCAATGGCTTCTACGGCGCCAGCAGCATGGAACGGCTGCCGACGGAGATCGCGATTAAGTCGCACGTGGAGCGCTACAAACAAGTGACTTTCTGAATTCGAACCACCACAGGAGACAGGACATGGCCAGGGTCTACGTGAGCGCGGTGATGGACGCGACGCTGGAGGAGGCGTGGGCCTACCTGCGCGACTTCGGCGCGCTCGGCAACTACCACCCGTACTTCGAGAACTCCTACATCGAAGACGGCAAACCGGCCGACCAGGTCGGCTGCGTGCGCCACTTCACCGTGCGCGACGGCGGCGGCTTCCTGCGCGAACAGCTGCTCGCGCTGTCCGACGACACGCACCGCTGCCGCTACAGGATCCTGCACATCGACGCCGACTGGAAGAACTACGTGGCCGAGATGCACCTGCTGCCCATCACCGAAGGCAACCGCTGCTTCGGTGAGTGGTGGGCCGAGTGGGACGTGCCGGCCGACCAGGAGGCCGAGGCGGTGGAGCGCGTGAAAGGCACCTTCCGCACCTTCTTCGAGTGCGTCAACGCGCACCACGGCAAGACCCGATGACCACCGCGCCAGCCGCCGCGTGGGTGGTGGGCACCTTCGACACCAAGGCCGCCGAGCTGGACTACCTCGCCGGCCTGCTGCGCGCGGCCGGCGTGCGCGTGCTGACGGTGGACATCGGCACGCGCAGCGCGAGCGGCGTGGCCGACATCGACGCCGCCGCCGTGGCGCGGCACCACCCCAAGGGCGCGGCGGCCGTGTTCGAGCCCACCGACCGGGGCGAAGCGGTGATCGCGATGAGCGAGGCGCTGAGCGCGCTGGTGCGCGAGCGCCTGGGCGCAGGCGGGATCCAGGCCATGCTGGGCGTGGGTGGTTCGGGTGGCAGCTCCATGATCGCGCCGGCCATGCGCCTGCTGCCCATCGGCATGCCGAAGCTGCTGGTCTCCACCATGGCGGCCGGCGACGTCTCGGCCTACGTGGGCGTTGTGGACCTCACCCTGATGTACCCGGTGACCGACATCGCCGGCCTGAACCGGCTCTCGCGCACCATCCTGGCCAACGCGGCGCACGCGCTGGCGGGCATGCTGCAGCACCACGCGCCGACGGGCCACGGGGCCGACAAGCCTTCCATCGGCCTGACCATGTTCGGCGTCACCACGCCCTGCGTGCAGGCTGTGCGCGGGTTGCTCGAGGCCGATTTCGACACCCAGGTGTTCCACGCCAACGGCGCGGGCGGTCGCACGCTGGAGGCCCTGGCCGCCGCCGGCATGTTGCGCGCCGTGGTCGACATCACCACCACCGAGGTGGGCCAGCACCTGGCCGGCGGCGTGTGCGACGCCGGGCCGAACCGGCTCGACGCCGCCGCGCGCCATGGCCTGCCCTGGGTGGGCTCGGTGGGCGCGCTGGACATGATCAACTGGGGCGCGCCGTCCACCATTCCCGAACGGCACCAGGGCCGCACCTTCCACGTGCACAACGCCAACGTGACGCTGATGCGCAGCAACGCCCAGGAGCTGGAGGCGGCGGCGCGGCGCATCGCCGAACAGCTCAACCGCGCCCGGGGCCCGGTGCGCCTGCTGCTGCCGCTGGGCGGCTTGTCCATGATCGACGCGCCCGGCCTGGCTTTCCACGCGCCCCAGGCCAACGCGGTGCTGTTCGACACGCTGGAGCGCCTGTTCGAGGCGAGCGACACGCACCGGCTGATCCCGCTGCCGTTTCACATCAACGACCCGGCCTTCGCGGCGGCCGTGGCCGAACAGCTGAGGGCGGTGGTGTAAGGTTGCCGCATGAGCAACGCCACCGACCCCACCG
Organism: Hydrogenophaga sp. FW305-3-2-15-A-LB1; assembly: GCF_058787875.1. NCBI lineage: Bacteria > Pseudomonadati > Pseudomonadota > Betaproteobacteria > Burkholderiales > Comamonadaceae > Hydrogenophaga > Hydrogenophaga sp. FW305-3-2-15-A-LB1. The sequence goes on from NZ_JBYTAE010000018.1 coordinate 12,293, forward strand.
AACAGGCCAAGGCCTTTTTCTTCGAAGGCAACGCCCTCTTCGAGGCCGACCGGCTCGACGAGGCGCAGAGCCGCTACGAGGCCGCGCTGGCCCTGGTGCCGGGGCGGCCGTCCATCCTGGCCAACCTGGGCGTGACCCAGTGCCGCCTGGGCCGCTGGCCCGAGGCCGTGGCCACGCTGGCGCAGGCCACCCAGGCCGACCCCACCCACCGCGACGCCTGGGTCGCGCTCGGCCTCTCGCACGAAGCCCTGTCGAACTGGGCCGGCGCCGCGCACGCGCTGCAGCAGGGCGTGCGGCTGGGGGCGTCCACCGCGCAGATCCACCTGTCCCTGGCGATGTGCCTGCTGCGGCTGGACCGGCCCGACGACGCGCTGGCGGCGCTGGACCGGGCGCTCGCGCTCGACCCGACCCTGGCCGAGGCCTGGAGCCAGCGCGGCAGCGTGCTGCGCGACGCCGGCCGGCACGCCGAGGCCGCGCGCTGCTTCGAGCAGGCCCTGGCCCACGGCGGCGACGAAACCCTGCACCGCTTCTACCTGGCCTCGGTGAAGGCCGGCGAGGCCACGCCACCGCAGCCGCCGCGCGCCTACGTGGAAGCGCTGTTCGACGAGTACGCCGACGATTTCCAGCACCACCTGATCCACCAGCTGAAGTACCAGGCGCACGAGACCCTGCTGGCGCCGCTGCGCGTAGGCGGCCGGCGCTACCCGCTGGTGCTGGACCTGGGTTGCGGCACCGGCCTGTGCGGCCAGCTCATCCGCCCGCACGCCGACGCGGTGGACGGCGTGGACCTGGCCCAGGCCATGGTCGAGCAGGCGCGGGCCAGCGGCGCCTACCGCCAGGTGGTGCAGGGCGAGCTGCTCGAATTCCTGCGCGCGCGGAATGAACCCGCCGACCTCGTGATCGCCGCCGACGTGTTCATCTACGTGGGCGCGCTCGACGGCGTCTTCGCCGCGGTGCGCGAGCGCCTCCAGCCCTCGGGCTGTTTCGCCTTCTCGGTCGAACTCGCCACCGGCGCCGAAGAACTGCAACTGCGGCCCAGCCTGCGCTACGCGCATGCCCCGGCCTATGTGGAGCGCCTGGCCCGGTCGCACGGCTTCCAGGTGCGCCAGACCTGGCAGGCGCCGCTGCGCGAAGACCAGCAGAAACCGGTGATGGGCCTGTACGTGCTGCTGGAGCCGGCCGGCGCCCCATAACGCGGCCCTATACCCGAATCGCCATTCCGTATTGGTCAGCGCGTGGCGCGCTTCCTAGACTGTGGGCCACTCAACAGCCACCATGGAAAGCGCATGACCAAGCCACACGTCGATCTGTACTGGGACATCGGCAGCACGAACACCTATTTCGCGTTCAAGCTCCTCCAGCCCATCGTGGCGCGCCACGGCGCCGAACTCGTGCTGCACCCCTACAACCTGGGCTACGTGTTCCGCAACAACGAGTACGAGCTCATGAAAGAGTCCAAGGCCAAGCTGCGCTACCGCAAGCGCGACCTGATGCGCTGGGCCGAGAAGCACCAGCTGCCGTTCCAGATCCCGCGCCAGTTCCCGATCAAGTCCAGCCGCGTGCTGCGCGGTTCGCTGGCGATGCGCCAGAAGGGGCTGGAGCTGCCCTTCGTCGAAGCGGCGCTCGAGGCCTACTGGGAACAGGGCAACGCGGGCATCGTGGAATACGCGGGCCTGCGCCCCATCGCCGAGCGGCTCGGCGTGGACCCGGACTGGTTCGAGGCCACCAGCGCCAGCGACGAGACCGGCGCCCAGCTCGCCAAGAGCACGGACGACGCGGTGGCGCGCGGCGTGTTCGGCGTGCCCATGATGTTCGTGGGCGACGAGATGTTCTGGGGCAAGGACCGGCTCGATTTCATGGAAGACGAGCTGGCGCGCGCCACCGCCTGAGCGTTTCTCCCGCGCCCCTTCACAAAACGCCGGCTTCGAGCCGGCGCTTTTTTGGGGGGTGGGTGTCAGACGACCCGCGCCCCGCGCAAGGCCTCGATCTGCGCCGCGTCCAGGCCGGCCAGGCGCGTGAGCACCTCGTCGCTGTGCGCGCCCGGCAGCGGGGCCGGCTGGTCGTAGCCGCCCGGGGCGGCGCTGAACTTGATCGGAAAGCCCGAGCCCGCGGCCACCATGGTGGAGCGGCTCAGCGGGTTCCACAGCGGCACCGCCATCTGGCGCTGGACCATCTGGTCCCAGCGCAGCACACCGTGGATGTCGCGCACCGGGCTGCAGGCCAGCTTGGCCTGCGCCAGACGGGCCTCGACCTCCTCGGTGGTGATGGTCCGCGCCCACGACGCGACCACCTCGTCCACCTGGGCGTTGTTCGCCAGGCGCCAGGCGACCGACATCATGTCCGGGTCGTCCTGGAGGTCGCGGCGTTCCATCACTTCCAGCAGCGCGAGCCAGTCGTCGTGCGTGGCCGCGCCGAGCGTGACCCAGCCGTCGCGCGTGCGGTAGGCGTTGAAGGGCGAGAAACGCATGATGCGGTTGCCCTGCTGGGGCTGCAGGCCGAGCTGCGGGTAGCAGTCCAGCGGCTCGTCGAAGATCAGCGAGAACAGGCAGTCGGCCATGGACACGTCGATGGCCTGGCCCTCGCCGGTGCGGTCGCGGTGCAGCAGCGCGGCCACGATGCCCAGCGCCGCGAACACGCCCGAGATCGCGTCCGACACCGGCGAGCCGGCCTTGGTGGGCGCGCTGCCTGGCTGGCCGGTGATGCTCATCAGGCCCACGGCGGCCTGCACCATCAGGTCGTAGGCCTTGAGGTGGCGGTCCGGCCCGGTGGCGCCGTAGCCGGTGAGCGAGCAGTACACGATGCGCGGGTTGGCTTCCTTCAGCGCCGCGTAGCCCACGCCCAGGCGCTCGGCCACGCCGGCGCTGAAGTTGTCCACCACCACGTCCGCGTGGCGCACCATGCGCAGGAAGATCTCGCGCCCCTCGGCGCTCTTGAGGTTGAGCGTGGCCGACTTCTTGCCCCGCGCGCGCTTGAGGTAGGCAATGCCCATGTCCTCGTCGGTCTGGCGCTGGAAGCTCACGCCCTGCGGGCCCGCGAAGGGCGGCGCGAAGGCGGTCGGGTCGCCGGTTTTCGGGTCGTCGATCTTGATGACCTCCGCGCCCAGGCCGGCCAGGAACAGCGTGCCCTGGGGGCCGGAGAAAAAACGCGTGAGGTCGAGAACGACCACGCCGTCGAGGATCTTTGCAGTCATGGGCCCACCGTTGGAAATGTGCGCCGCAGTGTAGGCAGCGGGTCCGCGCGGGGGGAAATAGGTCTTTGACGTGGCGGTATCGCGCCGTCCTATGGGGGCGGCACGGGCGAGGCGCCGGGCCATTGGCCCGCCTCCACCCGCCGGTGCGTGACCTCGGTGATGAGCTCGACGATGCGGTGCGCCGCGCTGCTCAGGGGCACGATGTCGAAGGTGCACAGCGACAGGCGGCGCTGCAGCGCCGGCTCGGTGATGCGCTGCACGCGCAGGCCGGCCGTGCCGCCCGGAATGGCCGCCGAGCCGATGGTGGCGCCCACGCCGCTGGCCACCACCGCGCGGATGGTGGCCAGCGAGTCGAGCTCGGCCAGCACGCGCATCTCGTGCCCGGCGGCCTGGAAGGCCGCGTCGATGATCTGGCGCGTCACGTTGGAGCGGCCGGGCAGGGCCAGCGCGCAGGGCGCGGCCTGGGCCAGCGACACCGTGTCGCCATCGCCCACGCCCTGCGCCGACATCAGGAACAGGTCCTCGATCAGCAGCGGGCGCACGTCCAGGTGGCTGGAGACCTTCTGGCGCGCCGTGCCGGTGTCCGGCGCCAGCGGCTCGAACAGCAGGCTCATCTCGATGCGGCCGTTGACCACCAGCTCTTCCAGGTGGCCGCTCAGGCTCTCGGTGATCTGCAGCTGGATGTCGGGGTACTTCGCGGCGGCCTCGGCGATCAGCGAAGGCGCGAGCAGCGTGGCCGCGCTGCTGGGCAGGCCCACCGAGACCAGGCCCTGCGGGTAGTCGCCGGCGTGCTGCACGTCGGTGCGCATGCGCTCCATCTGGCGCAGCATGGCGCGCGCGTGGCGGTAAAACACCTCGCCCGCTTCGGTGGCCGAGACGCCGCGCACGCTGCGCGAGAGCAGCTTGACCTTGAGCTCGTCCTCCAGGTTGGCCATCTGGTGGCTGAGCGCGGGCTGGGCGATGAACAGGTCGGCGGCGGCGCGCGAGACGCTGCCCAGTTCGACGATGCGCACGAAGTACTTGAGCTGGCGGATTTCCATCGGGCCATTGTCCTATCGGCCCTTGGGGGGCTCCATATCTTTTCACGATGCCCCAAGCCCGACACGGTATTGGCGCACCTTGGCCATGCGCACCATCATCACCGCCCATGATCGATCTCTACTTCTGGAGCACGCCCAACGGCTACAAGGTCTCCATCCTGCTGGAAGAGCTGGGCCTGCCCTACCGCGTCATTCCCGTGCACATCGGCAAGGGCGAGCAGTTCCGGCCCGAGTTCCTCAGGATCAGCCCGAACAACAAGATCCCCGCGCTGGTGGACCCCGAGGGCCCGGGCGGCGCGCCGATCGCGCTGTTCGAGTCGGGGGCCATCATGATGTACCTGGCCGAGAAGCAGGGCTGGGCCTTCCTGCCGCAGGACCTGCGCGCGCGCTATGACGTGGTGCAGTGGCTCATGTTCCAGATGGGGGGGGTCGGCCCCATGCTCGGGCAGGCGCACCACTTCCGCAAGTACGCGCCCGAGAAGATCGAATACGCGATCGACCGCTACACGAAAGAGGCGCGCCGGCTCTACACCGTGATCGACCGCCGCCTGGCCGAGGCCGAGTACCTCGCGGGCGACCAGTACTCGATCGCCGACATGGCGACCTACCCCTGGCTGCGCGCCCACAAGTGGCAGGGCCAGGACCTCGCCGACTTCCCTCACCTGCAGCGCTGGTACGCGGTGGTGCGCGCGCGCCCGGCGGTGCAGCGCGGCCTGGCCGTGCTGGAAGAGAAGGTCGACCGCTCCGGCGCCAAGCCCACCGGCGAGCGCTGGGACAACCTGTTCGGCGCCGGCCAGTTCTCCCCCTCGGAAAAGACCCCATGACCCAGAAGACCCCCATGCTCACCGGCTACCGCGTGCTCGACATCACGCAGATCGTGGCCGGCCCGACCTGCACCCGCATCCTGGCCGAGATGGGCGCCGAGGTGGTCAAGCTCGAACTCGCGCCCTTCGGCGACCGCACCCGCGTGGGCGGCCTGCGCTCCAACCAGCCCGAGCACAAGCGCTGCTCGCAGAGCACCTACTTCATCCAGCACAACCACTCCAAGAAAAGCCTGGCGCTGGACTTCAAGAGCGAGCGCGCGCGCGAACTCATCAAGGCCATGGTGCCGAAGTTCGACGTGCTGGTGGAGAACTTCTCCCCGGGCGTGATGGCGCGCGCGGGCCTGAGCTACGACGAGCTGAAGGCGATCAACCCGAGGCTGGTGATGTGCTCCATCTCGCTGGCCGGCCAGGCCGGCGAGCTGGCGCAGAAGCCGGGCTACGACTACGTGGCCCAGGCCTATGCCGGCATCACCGACCTGATCGGCGAGCGCGACGGCGAGCCCGCGCTGATCACCATGGCCATCGGCGACGCCTCCACCGGCGTGGCGGCGGCCATGGCGGTGGGCTTCGCGCTGCTGCACCGCGAGCGCACCGGCGAGGGCCAGTACATCGAGACCTCGCTGCTCGACACCTACTTCAACATGCACGAGGTGGCGGTGCCGCGCGTGAGCCTGCGCAAAAACCACACCCCGGTGCGCACCGGCTCGCAGCACCCCGACGGCGGGCCGACCGGCATCTTCCGCTGCGGCGACGGCAGCTACCTCACGCTGGCCACGCTGCCGCACCAGTGGACGGCCTTCGTCGAGGCGCTGGGCCAGCCGGAGCTGCTGAAGGACGAGCGCTTCGCCACCGCCGCGCTGCGGCGCGACCACAACGAGGCGCTCAAGCACCTCCTCGAAACCTGGCTGGGCGGCTTCACCACGCGCGACGAGGCCATCGCCGCGCTGGAACGCCACCGCATTCCCTGCGCGCCCGTGCTCACCCTGCGCGAGGCCATGGCGCACCCGCACCTGCGCGAACGCGGCGTGGTGCGCGAGGTGCACGACCCCTACATCGGCCGCTTCGACATCCCGGGCCCGCCCGCGCGCTTCTCCGCGTGGCGCGTGCCGGGCGGCCTGCGCGCCGACCTGCTGGGCGAGCACAACGAGGAGATCCTCAAGTCGCTCGCCGGGCTGGACGACGACGAGATCGGGCAGCTGTACCGCGACGGCGTGCTGGTGCGCGACCCCCTGCTGAACGCGGACCGCGAATGGACCGAGAAGACGGAGGCCTGAGACCGCCGCGACCCCATCGACCGAACCACAACGAAGGAGACAAAGATGAAGAAACGGATATTCACCCTGGCCATCGCGCTGGGCCTGGGCAGCGCCGCGCTGGCCCAGGAGTTCCCCCAGCGCCCGGTGACGCTCATCGTGCCGTTCTCGGCCGGCGGGCCGACCGACGTGGTCGCGCGCCACCTGGCCCAGGCCATGGGCAAGTCGCTGGGCCAGCCGGTGGTGGTGGAGAACCGCGCCAGCTCGGGCGGCATCGTCGGCACCGAGGCCGTGGTGCGCGCCGAAGCCAATGGCTACACGCTGCTGATCCACAACATCGGCATGTCCACGCTGCCCGCGCTCTCGCGCTCGCTGCGCTTCAACCCGGCCACCGACCTGGACTTCATCGGCCAGGTGGCGGACGTGCCCATGACGCTGGTGGGCAAGCGCGACCTCGAACCGACCGGTTTCAAGGCGCTGCACCAGTACATCACGCTCAACCAGAAGAAGATCAACCTCGCCAACGCCGGCATCGGCACGGCCTCGCACCTGTGCGGCCTGATGCTGATGAGCCGGCTGAACCTGGCCATGACCACCGTGCCCTACAAGGGCGCCGCGCCCGCCATGGCCGACCTGCAGGGGGGCCAGGTGGAGCTGCTGTGCGACCAGATCACCACCACGCTGGGCCCGATCCAGGCCGCGCGCGTCAAGCCCTACGGCAGCACCACGCGCGAGCGCCTGCCCTCGCTGCCCGAGCTGCCGACGCTGAGCGAGCAGGGGGTTGACGGGCTGGAGGTCACGGTCTGGCACGGCGTGTACGCGCCGAAGAACCTGCCCAGGCCCGTCACCGAAAAGCTGGTGAAGGCGCTGCAGGACGGCCTGGCCGACCCGGCGTTCCGCGACAGCCTGCAGAAGCTGGGCGCCCTGCCCGTGAGCAAGGACAAGGCCACGCCCGAAGGGCTGGGCAAGCACCTGCGCCAGGAGATCGCGCGCTGGTCGCCCGTGATCCGGCAGGCCGAGGCCTATTTGGACTGAGCGTTTTCGGTCAGTCCTTGCGTCGCGCCACCCAATAGGTGGCGCCCTCGGCGCCATAGCGCTCGGCGTGCGGCACCTCGCCGTCGATCTGGAAGGTGTCGCCCGCGCGCAGCTGGCGCGTGAGGTCGCCCACCGTCAGCCACATCTCGCCGCGCGTGACCACCGCCTTGGCGGCAAAGGGGTGGGTGTGCATGTCCAGCACCGTGAAGGGCGCCCACTCGCGCTCGATCACCTCGTCGTAGCCTTCGATCAGGGCCTGAAGGCGAAAGGCCTCGAAGTTGGCAGGGTTCATGGAAAGGCATTGTGGGCCATCGGGTGGCGGGGTGAGGCGTTAGCATGGAGGGCTTGTGCACAGTGAAACGAGGCGCTCCATGTCCCACATGCTCCTGATCCTTGAACCGGCCGGCCAGCGCGGCACCCGCACCGAGGCCCAGGGCCGCGAGGCGTACGCCAGCATGCAGCGTTTTGGCGAGTCGCTGCGCTCGCGCGGCAAGCTGCTGGCGGCGGAATCGCTGGCCTCCCAGTCCCAGGGGGTGCGGGTGCACACCGGCGGCGGCAAGGCCCAGGTGGTGGACGGGCCGTTCGCCGAAGCCAAGGAAATGATCGGCGGCTTTTTCCTGCTGGACTGCGCCAGCATGGACGAGGCCGTGGCCATCGCCCAGGAGTGCCCGGCCGCCGAATGGGCCACCGTCGAGGTGCGCGCCCTCGGGCCGTGTTACGACGACAGCCGGGCCTGAATCCCGGCCTCAGGGTTTTTCCTGGGGTGTTTCTGTCGGCGCTTGTCGAAAACCGCGGGGCTGGTTCGTCGTGCCTGTTGAAGATCCCCATTTCAACAGGAGTTCTTGATGAACGCACCCGCCCGCATCCAGCCTTGCCTGTGGTTTGACACACAGGCCGAGGAGGCCGCACGGTTCTACGTGTCGGTGTTCCCGAACTCGCGCATCGGCGCGATCACCCGCTATGGCCCTGGCGCCCAGCTGCCCGAGGGCACGGTGCTCACGATCGATTTCGAACTCGACGGGCAGCCGCACACCGCGCTCAACGGCGGGCCGCATTTCCGGTTCTCGCCCGCGATCTCCCTCCTGGTGCGCTGCACTTCGCAGCAGGAGGTGGACCACTACTGGCAACACCTCTCGGCCGTGCCCGAGCAGGAGCGCTGCGGCTGGCTGCAGGACCGCTACGGCCTGTCCTGGCAGGTCGTGCCCGAGCAGCTCATGGCCCAGCTGCAGCACCCCGACGCGGCGCGGCGCCAGAGCGTCACGCTGGCCATGCTCGCCATGGGCAAGCTCGACATCGCGGCCCTGCAGCACGCCTTCGACCACCCCTGAACCCCTCTCCAGGAGACCCACCATGCGATTCATGATCATCGTCAAGTCCTGCGACGAATTCGAAGCCGAGACCTCGCCCGCGCCCGACGAGGCGCTGATGGCCGAGATGGTCCGCTACCACGAGGAACTGGCCCAGGCCGGCGTGCTGCTCGACGGCTCGGGCCTGCACCCCAGCCGCAAGGGCTGGCGCATCCAGTACAGCGCCGACGGCAAGAAGCGCGTCGTCGACGGCCCGTTCGCCGAGTCCAAGGAACTCATCGCCGGCTACACCCTGATCCAGGTGCGTTCGCGCGAGGAGGCGATGGAGTGGAGCCGCCGCTTCCCCAACCCGGCGGGCGCCGGCAAGGAGGCCGTGATCGAACTGCGCCAGCTCTACGAGATGGAGGATTTCCCGCCCAGCGAGCCATTGGAAGACTTCAAGAAGCTCGACGCCATGCACAACCCCCAGCGCTGAGGAGCCGCCACCATGCTCAAGATCCTTGCTTTGCTGATCGGCGTGGCCATCGCCGCCCTGCTGCTGTACGCCGCGAGCCGGCCCGACCGCTTCCACGTCGAGCGCTCCACCACCATCCAGGCGAGCGCCGAGCGGCTGCACCCGCTCATCAACGACCTGCAGCGCTTCAACACCTGGAACCCCTACGCCCGCAAGGACCCGGCCATGCAGGGCCAGTACAGCGGGCCCACCGCCGGCCCCGGCGCGGTGTACGAGTTCCAGGGCAACAAGGACGTGGGCAAGGGCCGCATCGGCATCACCGCGTCCAGCGCGCCCTCCTGCGTGACCATGCAGCTCGACATGTTCGAGCCCTTCGAGGGCCACAACGTCGTCACCTTCAGCCTGGTGCCCGAAGGCGAGGCCACCCGCGTGACCTGGGCCATGGATGGCCCCAGCCCCTTCATCGCGCGGCTCATCGGCGTCTTCATGAACATGGACCAGATGATCGGCCGCGATTTCGAGGCCGGCCTGTCTTACCTCAAGTCCCAGGCCGAGAAGCCGGCGGCGTCCTGAACCTTCTTCAACCCCTCACCCTTCGAAAGGAAGCACCATGTTTCGCCAGATCTTCGTCAACCTGCCCATCAAGGACATGGCCCGCTCGCAGGCCTTCTTCAAGTCGCTGGGCCTGAACTTCAATCCGCAGTTCACCAACGAGCAGGGCGCCTGCCTGGAGGTGGGCGAGAACATCTTCGCCATGCTGCTGGTCGAGCCCTTCTTCCAGGGCTTCACCAAGCTGCCGATCTCGGACGCGAAGAAGGCCACCGAGGTGCTGGTGGCGCTCTCGGTCGACCACCGCGCCCAGGTGGACGAGGTGGTGGCCAAGGCGGTGGCCGCCGGCGCCACCACGCCGAACGCGCCGATGGACCACGGCTTCATGTACCAGCACGGTTTCGCCGACCTCGACGGCCACCAATGGGAGGTGTTCTGGATGGACATGAGCGCCGCCCCCGCGCAGATGTAAATTCGGCCCATGCATTCCAGTGTCCACCAGGCCATCGCCACCGTCTGGCGCCTCGAGTCCGCGCGCATCACGGCCAGCGTGGCGCGGGTGGTGCGCGACATCGGCGTGGCCGAGGAGCTCGCGCAGGACGCGCTGGTGGCCGCGCTGGAGCACTGGCCCAGGGACGGCGTGCCCGACAACCCCGCCGCCTGGCTCATGACCACCGCCAAGCGCCGCGCGCTCGACCACCTGCGCCACCGCCAGATGGCCGACGAGAAGCACGACGGCATCGCCGCCGACCTCGAAGCCCTGGGCGCCACGCACGTGCCCGATTTCGTGGACGCGCTGGACGAGGCGCGGCAGGACGACATCGGCGACGACCTGCTGCGCCTGGTCTTCACGGCCTGCCACCCGGTGCTCTCCACCGACGCGCGCGTGGCCCTCACGCTCAAGCTGCTGGGCGGGCTCAGCACGCACGAGATCGCGCGCGCCTTCCTGGTGCCCGAGGCCACCATCGCGCAGCGCATCGTGCGCGCCAAGCGCACCATCAGCGAGGCCGGCGTGCCGTTCGAGGTGCCGCGCGGCGACGCGCTGGGCGAGCGCCTGGCCTCGGTGCTCGAGGTGGTGTACCTGGTGTTCAACGAGGGCTACACGGCCACCAGCGGCGGCGACTGGATGCGCCCCGCGCTGTGCGACGAGGCGCTGCGCCTGGGCCGCATGCTGGCCGGCATCGCGCCGCAACAGCCCGAGGTGCAGGGCCTGCTGGCGCTGATGGAGATCCAGGCCTCGCGCACCGCCGCGCGCACCGACGCCAAGGGCCGCCCGGTGCTGCTGGCCGACCAGGACCGCAGCCGCTGGGACCACCTGCTGATCCGCCGCGGCCTGGCCGCGCTGGACCGCGCCGACCTGATCGGCGCCGAGCCGGGCCCTTACCACCTGCAGGCGGCCATCGCCGCCTGCCACGCGCGCGCCGTGCGTTCCGCCGACACCGACTGGGCCCGCATCGCCGCGCTGTACGGCGAGCTCGCGCGCGTGGCGCCTTCGCCGGTGGTCGAGCTCAACCGCGCGGTGGCCATCTCCATGCACGCCGGGCCGGCCGCCGGCCTGGTGCTGGTGGACGCGCTGTTGAAGAACAAGGCGCTGCGCCAGTACCACTGGCTGCCCAGCGTGCGCGGCGACCTGCTGGCCAAGCTGGGGCGCGACGGCGAGGCGCGCGCCGAGTTCGAGCGCGCGGCCGACCTCGCGGGCAACGAGCGCGAGAAGGAATTCCTGCGCGCGCGCGCGGCCGCGCTGCCGGGAGATCCGGCCGGCGACTAGGCGGGCGAGCCGAGCTGCCGCACCAGCCCCGACAGCAGCCGCGCGACCTCGCGCACCGCCGAGGACGCGGGGCGGCGCCGGGTCACGTCGATGAAGGTGGTCTGCCGGATCGCCGGGTGGGTGATGGGCATGCACTCCAGCAGGCCCCTGGCCAGCTCGTCCTGCACCGCGTGCGCGGGCAGCGTGGCATGCAGGCCGCAGCTCATCACGGCGTCCTTCATCGCGGTGGCCGAACTCACTTCCAGGGCCACGTGCATGGACAGGCGCCGCCGGCCCGCCACTTCCTCGAACAGGGCGCGCAGGCTGTTGGGCCGCATCGGCATCACCAGCGGCAGGCCGGCCAGGGCCGAGAAGCGCACCGAGGCCTTGCCGCTGTGCGGGCCCCCGGGCGCGGCGATCAGGCACAGGGGCGAGGACAGCACGGCGTCCTGGTTTTCGCGCTGCAGGGGGCGGTAGCGGTTGAAGGTGCCCACGTCGATGTGGCCCTCGGCCAGCATCACCTCGATCTGCCCGCTGTAGGCCTCGACCACGCGCAGCTGGATGTCGGGGAACGCCTCGCTCACGCGCGCATAGAGGCGGCCGGTCATGGGGCGCGACATCGACGGCAGCAGGCCCACGTTCACCACCCCGGTGGGCCGCTGCCAGTTGCCTCCGGCTTCCTCCACCAGGGCCGAGGCGTCGGCCAGCAGCGCGTGCGCGCGCGGCAGCACATGGCGACCCAGTTCGGTGAGCACCACGCCCCGGCCGGTGCGGTGCAGCAGGCGCCCACCCAGCGTGGCTTCCAGGCGCGAGAGCTGGCGGCTGAAGGCCGACTGTGCCACGCCGGCGGCCGTGGCCGCGGCCGTGAGGCTGCCGTGTTCGGCGGCCTGGACGAAGTGGCGCAGGTCTTCGATCTGCAAACCTTTGCGATCCGGAATCAGCATGTCTGAAATGCCTCCTATGCGTATTCTGTATTTTGCATCCGCTCCCTAAACTGGCATCGAAACCGACCCATCACAAGGATTTCGAGACATGAGCACCGCCGCCGCCGGGCCCCTGCAGGGGCTGCGAATCCTGGACCTCTCCACCGTGATTGCCGGCCCCTGGGCCTCGACCTTGCTGGCCGACCTGGGCGCCGATGTGCTCAAGGTCGAGATGCCCGGCGTGGGCGACCCGCTGCGCGCCCTGCCGCCCTACAAGGACGGTGTGCCGCTGTGGTGGAAGGCGGCCAACCGCAACAAGCGCGGCATCACGCTGGACCTGCGGCGCGACGAGGGGCGCGAGCTGCTGGGCCGCCTGCTGCCCGAGCACGACGTGCTCGTCGAGAACTTCCGCCCCGGCACGCTGGACAAGTGGGGCATCACCAAGGACTGGTTGCACGGCATCCACCCACGGCTGGTCATCCTGCGCCTGACCGGTTTCGGCCAGACCGGCCCGTACCGCAACCGGCCGGGCTTCGCGCGCGTGTTCGAGGCCATGACGGGTTTCACCAACCTCTGCGGCGAGGCCGACCGCCCGCCCTTGCACCTGGGCTTTCCGATCGCCGATGCGGTGGGGGGCCTGTTTGGCGCCATCGGCATCCTCGCGGCGTTGCACCACCAGCGCCAGGGCGGCGGGGACCGGCCCGGCCAGGAGATCGACTGCTCGATGATGGAGTCGATGTTCCGCGTGCTCGACTTCCTGCCGATCGAGTACGACCAGCTGGGTGTGGTGCGCGGCCGTTCGGGCAACACCAGCCAGTACGCGGCGCCGGGCAATGTGTACCAGACCGCCGACGGGCGTTGGGCCTCGATCGCCGCCTCGACGCAGCGCATCTACGAACGCCTGTGCGCGGCCCTGGGCCGGCCCGATCTGGTGAGCGATCCGAGGTACGCCACCAACCGCGACCGCGTGGCCCACCGGGCCGAGCTCGACCAGGCGCTCGCGGCGGAGATCGCGAAGCACCGCATCGACGAGCTGGGGCGCATGCTGGAGGCCAACGAGGTCGGGTTCAGCCCGATCTGCGACATCGCCGACATCTTCGAAGACGCCCACTTCGCCGCGCGCCAGGCCATCGTCAGCGTGCCCGACGACGAACTCGGCACGGTGCGCATGCAGAGCGTGGTGCCCGCGTTCTCCGAGACGCCGGGCGCGGTGCGCCACGCCGGCCCTTCGCTGGGCCAGCACAACCAGGCCGTGTTCCGTGAACTCGGCCTGACCGACGCCCAGCTGGACGGCCTGCGCGCCGCCGGCGTGATCTGAACCCCAGCAAAAGGAGTGACCATGGACGACCCCATCCGGGCGTATCTGATCGAAGGCAGCGCGGACGCGGTGCAGGCCCGCTTCACCACCTTGACGCCGTCGCAGCTCGACCCGGGCGACGTGGTCGTGCGCATCCACCACGCCAGCGTCAACTACAAGGACGCGCTGGCGGCCACCGGGCGCGGGCGCATCATCCGCCGCTTTCCCTGCGTGGGCGGCATCGATGCCGTGGGCACGGTGGAGTCGTCGCAGAGCCCGCGCTTCCAGCCGGGCGACGCCGTCATCGTGCACAGCCACGGCTTCGGGGTGTCGCAGCACGGCGGCTACGCCACCCGCACCCGCGTGCCGGCCGACTGGGTGAACCCGATCCCACCCGGGCTCAGCGCGCTGGACGCGATCACCATCGGCGTGGCGGGCTACACGGCGGCCCTGGCGGTGGACCTGATGGAGCTCAACGGCCTGGCGCCCGGGCGGGGCCGGGTGCTCGTCAACGGCGCCACCGGCGGTGTGGCCAGCATCGCCATCGACATCCTGGCCCAGCGGGGTTACGAGGTGGTGGCCGTCACCGGCAAGCCCGCGCAGGCGCCTTACCTGAAAGCACTCGGCGCCAGCGAGGTGGTCGCGGCCAGCGACCTGGCGGCCGCCACCCGCCCGCTGGAGAAGGCGCTGTGGGCCGGCGCGGTGGATTCGCTCGGCGGCGAACCCCTGGCCGCGCTCACCCGCACCACGAACAAGGACGGCGTGATCGCCAGCATCGGCAACGCGGCGGGCCAGGAACTGGTGACCACCGTCATGCCCTTCATCCTGCGCGGGGTGCGGCTCATCGGCGTCAACTCCGACAACGAGCCCGCGCTGCGCGAACACGTGTGGCGCCGCCTGGCCAGCGACCTGCGCCCGCGCCACCTGGGCCGCATCGCGCAGGTCAAGCCCTTCGACGACTTGCCCCAGGTGATCAAGGACGTGGTGGAGGGCCGCAACACCGGCCGCACCGTGATCGCCGTGGCCCCCGAGCTGTAGACCCCGACAACCGACGAGGAGACAACATGAAAACCGCGCGCTGGCTTGTTTTGCTGCTGACGCTGACCCTGTTCGCCGGCCTGTCCGGCGCGCAGGGCGGCCGTTACCCGGACCGTCCCGTGAAACTGGTGGTGGGCTTTCCCGCCGGGCAGGCCACCGACATCGTGGCCCGCCTGCTGGCGGACCGGCTGTCGCAGTCCATGGGGCAGCCCTTCGTGGTCGAGAACCGGCCAGGGCAGGGCGGCAGCCTGGGCCTGGCCCACCTGGCCAAGTCGCCGCCGGACGGCTACACCATGGTGCTGGCCGCCACGGCCTCGCTGGTGACCAACCCGCACCTGTACAAGTCGGTCGGCTACGACCCGCTCACCGACTTCGCGCCCAGCGGCGTGGCGATGGAAATCCCGCTCGCGCTGGTGGCCCACCCGTCGGCGCCGTTCAACACCCTGGCCGAACTGGTGGCCTATGCCAAGGCCAACCCCGGCAAGCTGAACTACTCGTCGGTGGGCAACGGCACGCTGTCGCACCTGGCGATGGAGCGCCTCAAGCGCGAGGCCGGCATCACCATGATGCACATCCCCTACCAGGGCAGCGTGCGCTCGATCGCGGACCTCGTGGCCGGCAACGTGATGCTCAGCTTCGACACCCTCACGGTCACGGTGCCGCACATCGAATCCAGGCGGCTCAAGCTGATCGCCGTGGCCTCCGGCAAGCGCGTGCCGCAGCTGCCCGATGCACCCACCCTGATCGAGGCCGGCATGCCGGGCTTCGTCGCGAGCCCCTGGCTGGGGGTGCTGTTCCCCAAGGGCGCGCCGGCGGAGATCGTGATGGCCATGAACGCGGAGATCCGCAAGGCGCTCGACGACCCGGGCATGCAGAAATCCATGTTGACGATCGGTGCCGTGGCGCGGCCCAACAGCCCCGAGGAGTTCGCCCGCCTGCTGCAGGAGGACCACGCGAAGTGGGGCCGCATCGTGCGCGAATCCGGAGCCCGCGTTGACTGAGCCGGCCGGCGGCCCCGGGGTGGCGCTGGGCGAGCGGTTCGGCCTGGCGCGCGAGCTCTCCGGCGACGACCTGGAACAGGCGGTGCGCCTGACCCAGGGCACGCACCCGGTGCACGTGAGCGACGGCGCGGCGACCCATGCGGGCCTGCGCGGCCGCATCTTCCACGGCGCGGTCACCGCCGCGATCATGGCCAGCGCCATCGGCGCGCGCTTCGCCCGCAGCCGCATCGCCCTGCTGGAGCAGCACAACCGCTACCGGCTGCCGGTCTATCCCGGCGACACGCTGCGCGCCACGTGGACGGTGCAGCGCCTGCGCGAAAGCCGGAAGGCGGGGCAGTGGGTGGTGGAGCTGGCGGGTGAGACGGTCAACCAGCAGGGGGCCGTGGTGCTGGAGGCCCATGCCCAGGTGCTGTGGCAAGGCCCGTTGGCGGAGGCTTGAAGCGAGGCATTGTGCGACAGGTTTGGCGCCTGCGTGTGGGTGAAAGCCCCATGGCGTGCGCAAAGGGTGCCGGCCAAACTGGCTGAAAATAACGGCACCGCCATGGAATACGACCCGCCCGATTTCCACACCGAGCCATTTCGCGGTTCCAACCACGCCCCCCTCGACCCCGAGACGGAAGCCGACGTGATCATCGTCGGTGCCGGCCCGGCCGGTCTGGCGGTGGCGGCCTGCCTGGTGCAGCGCGGGCACAGCCCGCTGGTGATCGACCGCGCGCAGGACATCGCCTCGTCCTGGCGCCACCATTACGAGCGCCTGCACCTGCACACCGTCAAGACCCATTCGGCCTTGCCCGGCCGGCCATTCCCCGACGACGCGCCGCGTTACGTGCCGCGCCAGGGGGTGGTGGACTACCTGGTCGCCTACGCGCGCCAGCATGGCATCGAGCCCACGCTGGGACAGAACGTGACGGCGATCGAACCCCGGCAGGGCCCGGGCGCGCCCTGGCAGGTGGCGCTGGCCAATGGGCGCCAGCTGTCGGCCAACCACGTGGTGGTGGCCACCGGCGCCAACCGCCAGCCGCGCGCCCCCCGCCTGCCGGGCGAAGACGTGTTCCAGGGCCGCCTGCTGCACAGCCGCGGCTACCGCAACGCCGCGCCCTTCAAGGGCCAGCGCGTGCTGGTGGTCGGCATGGGCAACACCGGTGCCGAGATCGCGCTGGACCTGGTGGAACACGGCGTGCGCACCGCGCTCTCGGTGCGCTCGCCGGTCAACATCGTGCGGCGCGACGTGCTCGGCCGGCCCGCGCAGCTCTCCAGCCTCATGCTCAGCCAACTGCCGCCGGTGCTGGGCGATGCGCTGGCCGTGCTGCTGCGCAACCTCACCGTGGGCGACCTGCGCCGCCACGGCCTGCCCAGCGCGAGCGTCTCGCCGTTGCGCCAGTTGCGCGAGGAGGGCAAGACGCCGGTGATCGACGTGGGCACGGTGCAGCGCATCAAGACCGGCGACATCCTGGTCTACCCCGGCATCCAGCGCCTCACGTCGGGCGGGGTGCGGTTCACCGACGGCAGCGAACACCCGTTCGACACCGTGCTGCTGGCCACCGGCTACGACGCGGCTCTGGGTGAACTCTTTCCCCGCACCGCCTTGCCGCTGGACGAACGCGGCATCCCCTTGCAACTGAGCGGCGAGGGCGCGCTCGAAGGCCTGCACTTCGTGGGCTTCGACGTGCGCCAGCCCGGCGGCCTGCTGCGCACCATCGCCCTGCAGGCGCCGCGGGTGGCGCAGCGCATCTCGGCGCGGCAGGCGAACGGAGGCCGGCATGCGTGAGGCGCGCACCCACATCGAGATCGGCAAGCAGGAGACCTTCATCGCGACCGAGCCCGTCGAAGGGGGCAGCCTGGAGTGGATGCTGGACATCGGCACCCGCGCGCTGGGCAACGGCCCGTTCAAGCACACGCCGCCCACCGCGCTGGAGATCGAGACCGCGATCGAACACGTGGAAAATGCCGTCATGCCGCTGCTGCGGCAGCTGCCGCGCGGCTCCCAGCTGGTGACGTCGGACGCCGCCGCGCACGAGCTGCGCCGCTTGGTGCACGAGCGCGAGGCCGGTGGCGCGCTGCTCCTGATCGACGACATCGAGCAGGTGTTCAACCAGATCGCGGCGGTCTCGCTCGGCCGGCCCGCCACCTCCTCGGGCCTGCCGCCGCAGCCCGAATTCGCGGCCTACGTGCTCATCCTGCGCGAGACCATGCACCACCTCGGCTTCGCATCGCTGATGCTGCGGGCCCCCAACGACTGAACCCACCCACCGCCATGCCCAACCCCGACACCCTCGAACGTTTCATCGCCCTGGTGGAGCAGAACGCGCACGACCAGGCCATCGAAGACTTCTACGCGCCGCACGCCAGCATGCAGGAAAACCAGGCGCCGCCGCGCGTGGGCCGCGATCAGCTGGTGGCCGGCGAGCGCCAGGTGATGGCGCGCGCGGCGTCCATCAAGTCGCGCTGCGTGCGCCCGGTGCTCGTCCACGGCGACCACGTGGTGATCCGCTGGCGGTTCCGCTTCGTCTGGCGGGACGAGTCGGTCACCGAGATGGAGGAACTGGCCTGGCAGCGCTGGGAGGGCGAACGCATCGTGTCCGAGCAGTTCTTCTACGACCCGGCGCAACGCACGCCGCAACCACCGGCCGGGGTGGCGATATGAGCTCGGACCTCGAACCCAGGGAATTCCTGGTGATCTCGCGCGGCCAGTGGGACGCCGACAAGTCGCCCGAGGAGATCCAGGCCGCGATCGACCGCTTCTACGTGTGGCACGGCGAGCTGGTGGCCCGGGGGGTGATGCGCTCGGGCCAGCGGCTGGCGCGCGACGGCAAACTGGTCACGCGCGAGCGCATCGTCGATGGCCCGTTCGCCGAGGCCAAGGAGGTGGTGGGCGGCTTCTGGTTCGTGCGCGCCACCAGCCTGGAAGAAGCCGCGCGCCTCTCGGCCGACAACCCCTGCCTGGCCTGCGGCCTGCAGTACGAGATCCGGCCGTTCGAGCCGGTGCGCGCCAGCGCGTTCGCGCTGACGAGCGAAACACCGACGCGTTAGTCGTTGGCCTTGAAACCCGTGGCCTTGACCACCTGGGCCCAGCGCGCCGTCTCGCTTGCGATGGTGGCCGCGAAGGCCTCGCCATTCTCCCGCGGCACGTCAAAGCCCTGCGCTTCCAGCCTGGCCTTGTAGTCCGCGTCGGCCTGCGCCTTCACCGTGGCGGCCTGGATCTGGTCCACCACCGCCTTGGGCGTGGCCGACGGGGCCATGAGGCCGAACCACACCGTGGCGCCCAGGTCCGGGTAACCCAGTTCGGCCAGGCTGGGCACCTGGGGCAGGAAGCGGGTGCGCTCGCGCGAGGTGACCGCGATGGCGTGGAGCTTGCCGCTTTGCACGTGCGGCAGCGCGGCCTGCAACTGAGCGAAACCCAGCCGCACCTGGCCGCCGAGCAGGTCGGTGATCTGCGGTGCGCTGCCCTTGTAGGGCACGTGCACCATGTCCAGCTTGAAGCGTTCGTTGAGCTGGAAGCCCAGGAAGTGCGACGGCGTGCCGGGGCTGAACGAGGCGTAGGTGACCTGGCCCGGGTTGGCCGCCACCCACTTCACCAGATCGGGCAGCGTCCTGGCCGGCACGGATGGGTGGGTCACCAGCACCAGCGGGTTCTCCACGCCTTTGGCGATGGGCTTGAAGTCCGACTGCTTCCAGCGCAGGGCCGGGTAGACCGAGGGGTTGATGGTGAACATGGCCTGGGTGCTGATCCACAGCGTGTGCCCGTCGGCGGCCGCGTTGCGGACCTGCTCGGCGCTGAGGTTGCCGTTGGCCCCGCCCTTGTTCTCCACCACGAAGGTGCCGCCGGTCTGTTTCGCCAGCTGGTCGGCCAGCGCCCGGCCGTACACGTCCACCGCGCCGCCGGCCGGTGTGCCCACCACCAGGGTCACCGGTTTGCTCGGCCAGGTCTGCGCGAGGGCCTGGGGCGCGGCCAGGCCGGCCGCGAGGGCGAGCAAGAGGGCGCGCACAGGGGAATGGGGGGATGGCATGGGAGTCTCCTGGATGATGTTCGGGTGCCTTTTCGAATCTATGCCCTCCTGGATTGGTTGATCAATACAACTATGCTCAGGGTATTCACTGGTGGAGTCGATGTGTGATGGGTGAACTCTTTCTCTACCGCCTGACCCGCCTTCAGGCGGCGGCCGTCGCGCCCGTGGGGCGGCTGTGCCAGGCCCGCTATGGCGTGTCGCGCCGAGAGTGGCGGCTGATCGTGGTGCTGGCCCGGCACGGCCCGGTGCTGTCGTCGGAGCTGGCGGACTTGGCGCAACTGGACCGCGCGCGCACCTCGCGCATCGTCACGACCCTGGTCGACCTCGAACTCGCCGCTCGCGAGGTCATTCCCAGCGACCGCCGGCAGGCGAAGGTGTCCCTGACGGACAAGGGCCGCGCGCTGCACGAGGAGTTTCTGCCCGTGGTGGTGGAGCTCAACCGGCAGCTGCTGCTGGCGCTGGAACCGGAGGAGGTCGCGCAACTCGACGGGCTGATGGACCGCCTGGCCGAGCGCGCCAAGGCCAACCTCGCGGCGCTGGACCTGCCCAAGCAGCGGCGCTCGCGCCCCATGCGGCGCTAGCGCTCACCTCCGCTGCGCCCTTTGGCGCGTTTCTGCGTCGGCCAGGCCTGCATGCGGAAGGCCTCGACCAGAAAGTCGATCAGCAGGCGCACCTTGGGCGAGACGAACTTGCGCGAGGGGTAGACCACGTACACGCCCAGCTCGATGGAGCGGAACTCGGGCATCAGCTCGACCAGGGTGCCGGCCTGCAGGTCCGGGCCCACGAGGAAGGAAGGCTGCAGCACGATGCCCTGGTGGCGCAGGGCCGCGAGGCGGCAGGTGTCGCCATTGTTGCAGCGCAGCCGGGGCGAGACCTTCACCGAGACCGGCCCCTGCGGCCCGGTGAAGCTCCAGTGGTCGCCCATGGAGAACAGGCTGTAGGCGGCGACCTGGTGCTGCGCCAGCTCGGCGGGGTGGCGGGGCGTGCCGTGCTGGCGCAGGTAGCCGGGCGAGGCGCACAGCACCAAGCGCGTGCTCGCGATCTGGCGGCTCACCAGGCTGGAGTCGGGCAGGCGCGCGATGCGCACCGCCATGTCGAAACCTTCCTCCACCAGATCGACCACGCGGTCCGACAGCGTCACGTCCAGCGTGAGCTTGGGGTGGCTGGCCATGAAGGCCACCCACAGCGGCGCCAGGTGCAGCAGGCCGAAGGTGAAGGGCGCGTTCACGCGCAGCAGCCCGGTGGCCTCGCCGCTGCGCGAGGTGATCTCGGCCTCGGCCTCGTCCACCGAGGCCAGCACCTCCTTGCAGCGCGTGTGGAACACCTCGCCTTCCGGCGTGAGCGAGAGCCGCCGCGTCGTGCGGTTGAGCAGGCGCACGCCCAGGTGCGACTCCAGCTCCGCCACGTGCCGCGACACCGCCGCCTTGGACATGGGCAGGGCGTCGGACGCCGCGACAAAGCTGCCGGCATCGACCACCGCGGCAAACACCCTCATCGCTTCCAATCGGTCCATTTGTCTCTGAATCAGGAACAGTTTGTCTCATTGAAGCATGTTTATCTCTGGATGTGGAACTTTTAAAGTCCCTCCATCGACCTGTTGAAGGAGCACTTCATGAACCGCCTGCCCACCCTGTTCGTATCCCACGGCGCCCCCACGTTCGCGCTGGAGCCCGGCCTTGCCGGCCCGAAACTGAGCGCACTCGGGCGCACCCTGGCCACGCCCAAGGCGGTGCTGATCGTCTCGCCGCACTGGATGACGCGCGGCGCGCGCGTGGGCCTGAGCGAGCAGCCCGCCACCATCCACGACTTCGGTGGTTTTCCGCAGCCGCTGTACGAGATCGGCTACCCGGCCGCCGGGCATGCCGCGCTGGCCCGCCGCACGCTGGACGCGTTGACGCAGGCTGGCTGGACCGCCCAGGGCGAGGAACACCGGGGCCTGGACCACGGCGCCTGGGTGCCGCTGCGCTACCTGTACCCGGAGGCCGACGTGCCCGTGTTCCAGGTCTCGCTGCCGAATGGGCTGGACGCGGCCGGTGCCTGGGCTTTCGGGCAGGCGCTGGCCCCCTTGCGCGACGAGGGCGTGCTGGTGATCGGCTCCGGCAGCCTGACCCACAACCTTTACGAGTTCCGCAGCGGGCACGGCGATGACGCGGCCTACGCCACCGAGTTCGTGGCCTGGGTGCGCGAGGCCGTGCGCCAGGGCGACAGCCCGCGCGTGCGGCGCACGCTGGACGACGCCCCGCACGCGCAGCGCGCCCACCCGACCACCGAGCATTTCCTGCCCTTGCTCGTGGCGGCGGGCGCGGCGGGCGAGGGCGTGGCCGCCGAGGTGATCGATGGCGGCATCACGCACGGCGTGTTGTCGATGGACAGTTTTGTCTTCGGCGCGCCCGGCGGCTTGCCACACAACTGACACATGGGGCCGATCCAATCGGCCCATGCGAACCGTCGACCTGATCTACTTCAATGCCGGTGGCGGCCACCGCGCTTCCGCCCTGGCGCTGGAGGCCGTGCTGCGCGAACAGCCCACGCCCTGGAACGTGCGGCTCGTCAACCTGTTCGAGGTGCTGGACCCGAAAGCCAAGTTCCAGCAGATGACCGGCAGCGCGCCGGAGGACTGGTACAACCGGCGCCTGGCGCGCGGCTGGACCATCGGCATGGCGCAGGAGCTCAAGCTGCTGCAAGGCCTGATCCGCCTGGCGCACCCCATGCTGCTGCGCCAGCTGCAGCAGCACTGGCTGCGCACCGAGCCGGACCTGGTGGTCTCGCTGGTGCCCAACTTCAACCGCGCCATGCTCGAGAGCCTGGGCGCGTCCTTGCCGGGCGTGCCCTACGCCACCGTGTTGACCGACCTGGCCGATGTGCCGCCGAATTTCTGGATCGAGCGCGACCCGCGCCAGCACATGGTCTGCGGCACGCCGCGCGCGGTGGCGCAGGCGCTCGCCCTGGGCCACGCGCCCGAGCGGGTGCACGCCACCTCCGGCATGATCATCCGGCCCGAGTTCTACCAGCCCATGCGGCTCGACCGCGAGCAGGAGCTGCGCCAGCTCGGGCTCGATCCTTCGCGGCCCACCGGCATCGTGATGTTCGGCGGCCACGGCTCCAAGGCCATGCTGGGCATTGCCGAGCGCCTGGCGGCCAGCACGCAGCTGATCCTGATCTGCGGCCACAACAAGGCCCTGGCCGCGCGCCTGCAGGCGCTGCCGCGCGGCGCGCCGCGCTGCGTGGTGGGCTTCAGCACCGAGGTGCCGCGCTACATGCGCCTGGCCGATTTCTTCATTGGCAAACCCGGGCCGGGCAGCCTGAGCGAGGCGGTGCAGCAGGGGTTGCCCGTGATCGTGGTGGACAACGCCTGGACCATGCCGCAGGAACGCTACAACGCGCACTGGGTGCGCGAGAACGGCCTGGGCCTGGTGCTGCGCAGCTTTCGCGGTATCGACGCGGCGGTGGCGCGGCTGCTGGCCGGCCTGGACGGCCACCGCGCCTGTGTGCGCCGCATGGACAACCGCGCGCTGTTCGAGATCCCGCAGATCCTCGAACGCGTGCTGGACGAGGCGCAGGCCGTGAGAGGGCCGCCGGTTCGCGTGTCCGGCGCGTGACAGGGCTTCTTATTTTTACAAAGCGCCTGCTTGCTGAAAATCAAGCCGGCTGCTATCGTGCCGCGCATGAGCCTGGCCGACACCGATGCACCCCCCGCCGACGAGGCGCCGCGCCGCCCGCGCGGCCGCCCGCGCAAGACCGCCGATGAGCGCGACGACGGCAACCGCCGCCGCGAGCTGATCGCGGGCGCGGCCCGCCTGTTCCGCCAGCAGGGCTTTGCCGCCACCAGCACGCGCGACATCGCGGCCGCCGTGGGCATGCGCTCGGGCTCGCCCTTCTACCACTTCGAAAGCAAGGATGCCCTGCTCGGCGCGGTGATGCTCGAAGGCATGCAGGGCGCGCTGCAGCGCCAGCAGGCCGCACTGGCCTTGCTGCCGCCCGGTGCACCGCCGCGCGAGCGCCTGCGCGTGTTGATGCGCAACCACTTCGAGGTGCTGCTCGGGCCCGACAGCGATTTCATTCCCGTGATGCTGTACGAATGGCGCTCGCTCAACACCGCGCAGCGCGGCGAGGTCAACCAGTTGAAGGACCGCTACGAGGGCGACTGGGTGCCCGAGCTGGAAGCCCTGCACGCGCAGGGCCAGCTCGGTGCCGACCCGGTGCTCGCGCGGCTCATGATCTTCGGCGCGCTCAACTGGTCGGCCCAGTGGTACGTGCCGCCCTCGGGCCGCAGCGCCAAGGCGCGCTCGCGCGTCTCGCTCGACGAACTCACCGAATCGGCCTTGAAACTTTTCCTGAAGGAGCCGGCATGAGCACCACCTCCCATTACCGCTCGGCCTTCGCGCCGGGCCTGCTGCACGGCCGCGTGGTCGTGGTCACCGGCGGCGGCTCGGGCATCGGCCGCTGCACCGCGCACGAGCTCGCCAGCCTGGGCGCGCACGTGGTGCTGATCGGGCGCAACCTCGCCAAGCTGCAGGACACCGCCGGCGAGATCGTGAGCGACGGCGGGCGCGCCAGCTTCCACGCCTGCGACATCCGCCAGGAAGACACGGTGCGCACCGTGGTCACGGCCATCGTGGGCGCGCACGGCCGCATCGACGGCCTGGTGAACAACGCGGGCGGCCAGTACATCACGCCACTGGAGAACATCAGCGCCAAGGGCTGGCAGGCGGTGATCGACACCAACCTCACGGGCGGTTTCCTGTTCGCGCGCGAGTGTTACGTGCAGAGCATGCAGGCGCACGGCGGCGCCATCGTCAACATCGTGGCCGACATGTGGGGCTCCATGCCCGGCATGGGCCACAGCGGCGCGGCGCGCGCGGGCATGGTGAACTTCACCGAAACCGCCGCGCTGGAATGGGCGCGCAGCGGCGTGCGCGTGAACGCCGTGGCGCCGGGCTACATCGCCTCGCACGGCATGGACCACTACCCGCCCGAGGCCGGCCCCATGTTGCGCGAGATGCGCGAGACGGTGCCGGCCGGGCGCTTCGGCAACGAGGCCGAAACCTCGGCCGCCATCGTGTTCCTGCTCAGCCCGGCGGCCAGCTTCATCAGCGGCACGGTGCTGCGCGTGGACGGCGCGCGGCCGCAGGTGCGCATGGGCTGGGGCCAGGTGGCCGCGCCGGCCGAGGCGCAGGGCCGCGACGCCGTCAAGCCCTTCGATGGTTTCCATCGTTACGTGACGCCCAAGGTGTTCCAGGATGTTTGAGTCGTCGTTCAACCCCCAGAGCCCGGTGGCGCAGCAAAGGCGCGAAGCCATGCTGGCGCGCATCGCCCAGTTGCGCGCGCTCGAAGACCGCGCCGCGCTGACCTCGGCCAGGTCCAAGCCCGTGTTCGACAAGCGCGGCCAGCTGCTGCCGCGCGAGCGCGTGGCCCTGCTGCTGGACCCGGGCGCGCCCTACGTGCCGCTGTGCGCGCTGGCCGGTTACCTGCAGGACACGAAGGACCCCGAAAAGTCCGTGCCCGGCGGCGGCATGGTGGCCGGCATGGGTTTCATCGGCGGCGTGCGCTGCATGGTGGTGGCCAGCGATTCGGGCATCGACGCGGGCGCGATCCAGGCGCGCGGGCTGGAGAAGATCCTGCGCGTGCAGGAGATCGCGCTGGAGAACAAGCTGCCCTTCGTGCACCTGGTGGAGAGCGCGGGCGCCAACCTCACCAAGTACAAGGTGGAGGGCTTCGTGCACGGCGGCTCGCTGTTCCGCAACCTCGCGCGCCTCTCGGCGGCGGGCATTCCCGTCATCACCGTGCAGCACGGCTCGGGCACGGCGGGCGGCGCCTACATGCCGGGGCTCTCTGACATCGTGATCATGGTGCGTGGCCGTTCGCGCGCCTTTCTCGCTGGGCCGCCCCTGCTGATGGCGGCCACGGGCGAGGTGGCGACGGAAGAGGAGCTCGGTGGCGCCGAGATGCACACCGGCGTGTCGGGCCTGGGCGAGTACCTGGCCGAGGACGACCGGCAGGCGCTGGGCATCGCGAGGGACCTGCTGCAGCGCATCGGCTGGCAGGGCGTTTCAAGGCCCCAGGCCGCCGAGCCGGTGTTCCACCGCGACGAGTTGCTGGGCCTCATGCCCGCCCACCACCGCGAGCCGGTGGACATGCGCGAGGTCATGGCGCGCATCGTCGACGGCTCCGAGCTGCTCGAATTCAAGCCGCTCTACGGTGCCGCCACGCTGTGCGCGCAGGCGCGCATCGGCGGCCATGCGGTCGGCCTCATCAGCAACAACGGCCCGATCGACGTGGCGGGCGCGAACAAGGCCACGCACTTCATCCAGTGGATGTGCCAGCTCGGCCACCCCCTCATCTACCTGCAGAACACCACCGGCTACATGGTGGGCAAGGACAGCGAGCAGGGCGGCATGATCAAGCACGGCAGCAAGATGATCCAGGCCGTGACCAACGCCACCGTGCCGCAGATCACCATCCAGTGCGGCGCCTCCTTCGGCGCGGGCAACTACGGCATGTGCGGGCGCGGCTATTCGCCGCGTTTTCTGTTCAGCTGGCCGCAGGCGAAAACCGCCGTGATGGGCGGCGAGCAGGCCGCGCGCACCATGCAGATCGTGGCCGAAGCCGGCATGGCCCGAAAAGGCATCACGCCCGACCCGGCGCAGATGCAGGCCCAGTTCGACCAGATCGTGAACGTGTTCGAAAGCCAGGCCGACGCCTTCCACACCAGTGGCCTGGTGCTCGACGACGGCGTGATCGACCCGCGCGACACCCGCGCCGTGCTCGCCTTCTGCCTGGACACCTGCGCCGAGGCCGCCGCGCGCGAACCCCGGCGCATGCAGTTCGGCGTGGCCCGCATGTAGCCACCCCCTTTCCCATTCGAACCACAGACGGAGACAAGACCATGCAGTTCACCCACGAACACCGCGAAGTGCAGAAGACCCTCAAGCGCTACATCGACGAGCACATCAACCCGCACGTGGACGAATGGGAAGCGGCCGAGATGATGCCCGCGCACGAGATCTTCAAGGGCCTGGGCAAGCTGGGTCTGCTGGGCCTGACCAAGCCCGAGGAATATGGTGGCGCGGGGCTGGACTACAGCTACAGCATGGCCATGGCCGAGACCCTGGGCCACATCCACTGCGGCGGCGTGCCCATGGCCATCGGCGTGCAGACCGACATGGCCACGCCCGCCCTCGCGCGTTTCGGCAGCGAGGCACTCAAGCGCGAATTCCTCGCGCCGGCGATCGCGGGCGACATGGTGGGCTGCATCGGCGTGAGCGAGCCCGGCGCGGGCAGCGATGTCTCGGCCATCAAGAGCGTGGCGCGCAAGGACGGCGACGACTACCTCATCAGCGGCCAGAAGATGTGGATCACCAACAGCCTGCAGGCCGACTGGATGTGCATGCTGGTCAACACCAGCGACGGCCCGGCGCACAAGAACAAGAGCCTGGTGATGGTGCGCATGCGCGAGAACGGCAAGCTGGTCAAGGGCATCGAGGTGGCGCAGAAGATCCGGAAGATCGGCATGAACAGCAGCGACACCGGTTTGATCTATTTCGACGAGGTGCGCGTGCCGCAGAAAAACCTGATCGGCACCGAAGGCTCGGGCTTCATCTACCAGATGCAGCAGTTCCAGGAAGAGCGACTCTGGTGCGCGGCCAGCACGCTGCAGAGCCTCTCCAACTGCATCGGCTGGACGGTGGAGTGGGCGCAGGACCGCAAGCTCTTCGGCGCCAGCCTGGCCGACCAGCAGTGGGTGCAGTTCAAGCTGGCCGAGCTCAAGACCGAGGTGGAGAGCCTGCGCGCGCTCACCTACCTGGCGGTGGAGCACTACGTGGCCGGCGAGGACGTGACCGAGTGGGCCACCATGGCCAAGCTCAAGGCCGGCCGGCTCAACCGCATCGTGCCCGACACCTGCCTGCAGTTCTGGGGCGGCATGGGCTTCACCTGGGAGAACAAGGTCTCGCGCATGTACCGCGACGGGCGCCTGGCCTCCATCGGCGGCGGCGCCGACGAGGTGATGATGGGCATCCTGAGCAAGATCATGGGCATCGCCAAGAGGCCGCAGAAGTGAGCGGCGCGGCTTTCCTGGTCGAGCGCGCGGGCGACGTGGAGCGCTGGACGCTCAACGACCCCGCCACACGCAACGCCCTGAGCGACGCCATGGTGGTGGGCCTGTACGAGGCCTGCCTGCGCGCGCAGCAGGACTCGACGTTGCGGGTTGTCATCCTCACCGGCGCGCCGGGCGCGTTCAGCGCCGGTGGCAGCCTGGGCAACTTCGCCAGCGCCATCGGCCAGCCATTGCAGCCCGGCGAGGACGACCCGCTGATCGCGCTGAACCGGGGTTTCGGCGATGTGCTGCACGCGCTCTGCGCGCTGCCGCAGCTGCTGGTGTGCGCGGTGGACGGCGCGGCCATGGGCGGCGGCTTTGGCCTGGTGTGCTGCGCGGACCACGTGATCGCCACTGAAGGCTCCAGCTTCGCCACGCCCGAGGTGACGCTGGGCCTGCCGCCCGCGCAGATCGCGCCCTTCGTGTGGCAGCGCCTGGGCGATGCGGCCGCGCGCCAGTGCCTGCTGCAAGGCCGCGCATACCGCGCGGCCGACGCGCAGGCGCTCGGCCTGGTGGACGAGGTGGTGCCCGATGGCGCGTTGGCCGCCGCGCTGCCCGAACGAGTGCAGGCGATGAAGCGCGCCGCGCCCGGCGCCGTGGCCAGCACCAAGCGCCTGTTGCAGCGCCTGCGCGGCGAGGCGCCGGATCTGCGCGACGAAGCCGCCATCGCCTTTGCCAGCGCGCTGCGCGGCCCGGAGGCGGCCGGTGGTCTGGCCGCTTTCGCGAAGAAGCAGCCCGCGCCCTGGGCGCCGAAGCCATGAAGCGCCTGCTCATCGCCAACCGCGGCGAGATCGCCCGCCGCATCATCCGCACCGCACACGCCATGGGCATCGAGACCGTGGCCGTGTTCTCCGAACCCGACGCGGGCGCCCTGCACGTGCGCGAAGCCACCAGCGCCTACGCGCTCGGCGGCGCGGCCTCGGCCGATTCCTACCTGCGTGTGGACCGCCTGCTCGACGCCGCCGTGGCCACCGGGGCCGACGCCGTGCACCCGGGCTACGGTTTCCTGAGCGAGAACGCCGACTTCGCGCAGGCCGTGATCGACGCCCGCCTCACCTGGGTCGGCCCGCCGCCGGCGGCCATCCGCGCGCTGGGCAGCAAGTCCGCCGCCAAGGCGCTGGCTGTGCAACACGGTGTGCCCTGCCTGCCCGGTTACTTCGGCGACGACCAGCGCGAAGACACCTTCGTGGCCGAGGCGCAGCGCGTCGGTTTCCCGCTGATGGTCAAGGCCGTGGCCGGCGGTGGGGGGCGCGGCATGCGCCTGGTGCACGAGGCCGCGCAGCTGCTGCCCGCGCTCAAGGGCGCGCGCTCGGAGGCGCTGGCGGGTTTTGCCAACGGCGACCTGCTGATCGAACGCGCCCTGCTGCGCCCGAGGCACGTGGAGGTGCAGGTGTTCGCCGACGCCCACGGCCACTGCGTGCACCTGGGCGAGCGGGACTGCTCGGTGCAGCGCCGGCACCAGAAGATCATCGAAGAAGCGCCGAGCCCGGCCGTCTCGCCCGAGTTGCGCGAACAGCTGGGCCGCTGCGCCGTGGCGCTGGCCCAGGCCGCTGGCTATGTGGGTGCGGGCACGGTGGAATTCCTGGTGGATGGGAACGAGTTCTTCCTGATGGAGATGAACACCCGACTGCAGGTGGAACACCCTGTCACCGAAGCGCTCACTGGCTTGGATCTTGTGGAATGGCAGCTGCGCGTCGCGCGTGGCCAGCCGCTGCCGTTGGCGCAGGACGCCATCACCTTCCACGGCCACGCCATCGAGGTGCGCCTGTGCGCCGAAGACGAGCACTACACGCCGCACACCGGCCGCGTGCGGCACTTCGCCGAGCCGCCCCTGCCGAGCGGCCTGCGCTTCGACCACGCGCTGGAAACCGGCAGCGAGATCACGCCGCACTACGACGCCATGCTCGGCAAGCTGATTGCCCATGCGCCCACCCGAAGGGAGGCAATCGACCGCTTGGCCCACGCGCTGGACCAGACCCTGGTGCTGGGCCTGCCCACCAACCGCGCCTTTCTCGCGGCCTGCCTGCGCCACCCCTTGTTCCACGAAGGCGGCGCGCTCATCCCCTTCCTGGCCGAAGAGGGCGACACCGTGCGCGCCATGCTGCTGCACCCGCCCGACGCCGTGCTGGCCGGTGTGCTCGCGGCGGTGTTCGGTGCGCAGGCGCCCGCCACCGCGTTGCCATGCCCCTTCGTCCGCCCGCTGCGCTGGTTGCACGGTGACCAGGTGCTGGACCTCGCGGTGCAGGAACAAGGGCAGGGCGCCCTGAGCGTGGCCTGGGGCGAGCGCACCGTGCCCGCCCGCGTGGCCCCGGGCCGTGTGGTCATCGGCGGTGTCACCTGGCCCGTGAGCGCCGCGCCGCTGGGCGCGGGCCGCTGGCAGGTGCAGGCCGGTGCGCACACCGTGTCGCTCACCGATCTCAGCCTCGCGCCGCGCGAGCGCGCGGGCGGTGCGTCCGCCGCGCGCGAACTGCGCGCGCCCTTCAACGGCAAACTGATCGCGGTGCACGTGCAACCGGGGGCGGTCATCGCCAAGGGCGAACCGCTGCTGGTCATCGAATCCATGAAGCTCGAACACACCCTGGCCGCGCCGCGCGACGTGACCGTGGAAGCGCTCTCGGTGGCGGCGGGCCAGCAGGTCGCGCCCGGGCAATTGCTGGTGACCTTCGCCGCATGAACACCACCGACCTCTCCGCCTTCACCGCCGAAGACCGCGCCGCGCTGGTCGACACCGTGCGGCGTTTCGCCACGCAGGCGATCGCGCCCCACGTGCCCGCCTGGGAAGACGCGGGCGAACTGCCGCGCTCGCTGCACCGCGAGGCCGCCGACATCGGCCTGCTCGGCCTGGGCTACCCCGAGCTCCTGGGTGGCACGCCCGCGCCCTGGAGCGCGCGCAACGCCATGTCGCGCACGCTTGCCCGGTACGGCGGCAGCGGCGGCGTGATGGCCAGCCTGTTCACCCACAACATCGGCCTGCCGCCCGTGCTCGCGCACGGCACGCCCGAACTGCAGCGGGAGGTGATCCCACCCGTGCTGCGCGGCGAGAAGATCGCGGCCCTGGGCATCACCGAGCCCGGCGGCGGCTCCGACGTGGCGGCCCTGCGCACCACTGCGCGGCTCGAAGGCGACGAGTACGTCATCGACGGCGAAAAGGTGTTCATCACCTCCGGCATGCGCTGCGACTGGATCACCCTCGCGGTGCGCACCGACCCGCAGAGCAAGGGGGCGAGCGGCATCTCCATGCTCGTGGTGCCCTGCGATGCCCCGGGCATCTCGCGCAGCGCGCTGCAGAAGATGGGCTGGCTGTGCTCGGACACCGCGCACCTGCGCTTCGACGGCGTGCGCGTGCCCGCGCGCCACCGCCTGGGCGCCGAAGGCGCGGGTTTTCGCATGATCATGGGCAACTTCAACGGCGAGCGCCTGGCCCTGTCCGCCATGGCGCTCGGCTTCGCCGAAGCCTGCCACGACGAAGCCCTGGCCTGGGCCCGGCAGCGCAGCACCTTCGGCGCGCCGCTCATCGAGCGCCAGGTGATCCGCCACAAGCTCATGGACATGCAGATGCGCATCCGCTCCACCGAAGCCTGGCTGGAGGCGCTGGGCGCGCGCGTGGACGCGGGCGACGACGGCGGCGACTGGGTGGCCAACGTCTGCCTGCTCAAGAACCACGCCACGCAGACCATGCAGTTCTGCGCCGATGCCGCGGTGCAGATCCTCGGCGGCATGGGCTACATGCGCGGCACCGTGAGCGAGCGCGTCTACCGCGAAGTGAAGGTGATGATGATCGGCGGCGGCGCCGAGGAAATCATGAAGGAACTGGCCGCACGACAATGGGGACTATGAGCAAACACACCGCCGCCACTTCTTCCGCGCCGACCGAGTTCGAGCCCGAGTTCATCGCCGTGCTCAAGGACCTGTTCGAGAACAAGATCGTCTTCAACAAGGTGCTGGGCCTGAAGATCGAGGACATCCGCCCCGAGCGCGTGACCGCGCGTATCGACATGAAGGCCGACCTGATCGGCCACTACCAGCACGGCCGCGTGCACGGCGGCGTGGTCAGCGCCGCGCTCGACGCCATGGGCGGCCTGGCCTGCATTGCCGCCAACGGCGCGCGCCACATGAACGAAGAGCCGATGCAGCGCCTGCAGCGCTTCGCCAAGCTCGGCACCATCGACCTGCGCATCGACTACCTGCGCCCTTGCGTGGGCGAGTACTTCAAGCTGAGCGCCGAGGTGCTGCGGCTGGGCTCGAGGGTGGCGAACACGCGCATGGCGTTCGAGGGGGCGGATGGCAAGCTGTTGTGTGTGGGGGCGGGGGCTTACATCGTTTCTTGAAGAAGGGGCGGTGCGCTCGGCCTTCTCCCAGGGTCGGCAGACTTGGCGTGATGTGAAGTGAACCTTCCACGCCGGCCGCGGTCAGACGCCGTTACAAGCAGTTGCGAATGGCTATCATCTGTCGTTCGTGCCTGCTCTCACGCAGCCAGCGTCGACGCCGCCAGAGAGGCCGGTGTTCGACCAGCCACCGGCCCGCTTTTCGCCTCTCCCTTTCGCCTTTCCACACGTTTTCATGTCCGCACCTGAGCCTTCTTCCGCCGCTGCGCACTCGCCTTCCCGTCTGTCCTGGCCGCGCCGGCTGTTGTGGCTGGGCCTGTTCCTGGGCGTCGGCTTCGCGGCCTGGTGGTTCCTGCTGCGCCCGCCGCCACAAGCCCCCGCCGCACCCAGCGCCTGGCGCGGCCCGGTGGCGGTGCGGGTGGAGCCGGCGCGCACCGAAGACTTCACGGTGCAGGCCCGCGCCGTCGGCACGGTGGCGCCGTACAACACGGTGACGGTGCGCAGCCGGGTGGACGGCCAGCTGGCGCGCGTGCTGGTGCGCGAAGGGCAGAAGGTGGCGCGCGGTCAGTTGCTGGCCGAGATCGACCCCGAGCCCTTGCGCGTGGCGCTGGCGCAGGCGCAGGGCCAGCAGCAGCAGAACCTGGCCCAGCTGCGCAACGCCGAGAGCGAACTGGCCCGCTATGAAGGTCTTTTCAAGCGCGACGCCGTGGCCCGCCAGGTGCTGGACCGCCAGGCCGCGCTGGTGCAGCAGCTGCGCGGCACGCTGAAATCCGACGAGGCGCAGGTGGACAACGCGAAGCTGCAGCTCTCCTACACGCGCATCGTGGCGCCCATCGCCGGCCGCATCGGCCTGCGCCGGGTGGACGCGGGCAACCTGCTGTCGGCCAACGACGCCAACGGCCTGTTCACGCTGACGCAGACGCAACCGGTGTCGGTGGTGTTCAGCGTGCCCGAGCCGCAGGTGGCCGAGGTGCGCGCCGCGCACGACGGCAAGAACCCGCCTCCCGCCGAGGCCTGGGACCGGGACAACCGAACCCGCCTGGCCCTGGGCCGGCTGGACACGCTGGACAACCAGATCGACGCGGCCACGGGCACGCTGCGGCTCAAGGCGCGTTTCGAGAACGCGGACGACGCGCTGTTTCCCAACCAGTTCGTGAACGTGCGCCTGGCGCTGCGCCAGCTGCCCGGCGCGGTGACGATTCCCACCGACGCGGTGCAGCACGGCTCGCGCGGCAGTTATGTGTATGTGATCGCCGAGAACAAGGCCCAGGTGCGCGACCTCACGCTCGGCCCCGCGAGCGGCGGGCGCACCGTGGTGCTCAAGGGCCTGGTCAGCGGCGAGCCGGTGGTGCTCGAAGGCCTGGACCGCCTGGAGAACGGCCGCGCGGTGAACGTGGTGCAGGCGGCGGCGCTGCCCGCCGGTTCGCCGCTGGCGCCGGAACCCGATCAGCCGGCGGCGCCCGCCACCCCGGTGCGCTGACGGGGGCGCTCGCCGATGTCCTCCGCCGCCGCCCCCCTCTCGCTCTCGCGCCCCTTCATCCTGCGGCCGGTGGCGACCTCGCTGCTGATGCTGGCCGTGCTCATCGCCGGCCTGCTGGCCTGGCGCCAGCTGCCGGTGTCGGCGCTGCCCCAGGTGGACTACCCGGTGATGCAGGTGTTCACCTTCCAGCCCGGTGCCAGCCCGGACGTGACGGCGCGCACCGTCACCGCGCCGCTGGAGCGCCGGCTCGGGCAGATCCCGGGCTTGTCGCAGATGTCGTCCACCAGCTCGGGCGGCGCTTCGGTGATCACCCTGAAGTTCGCCCTGGAGGTGGACCTGGGCGTGGCCGAGCAGGACGTGCAGGCCGCGCTGCAGAGCGCCAACAGCCTGTTGCCGTCGGACCTGCCCGCGCCGCCGATCTACCGCAAGGTGAACCCGGCGGATGTGCCCATCCTCACGCTGGCCATCGGCTCGGACACACTGCCGCTGCCGCGTGTGGTGGACATGGTGGACACGCGCATGGCGGGCCAGCTGTCGCGCCTGCCGGGCGTGGGCCTGGTGAGCCTGGCGGGTGGGCAGCGCCCGGCCATCCGGGTGCAGGCCAACAGCCGCGCGCTCGCCGCCAACGGCCTCACGCTGGAAGAGCTGCGCACCGCGATCGCCGCGGCCAACAACAACCAGCCCAAGGGCAGTTTCGACGGCCAGTTGCGCAGCACCATGCTGGACGCGAACGACCAGCTGCGCTCGGCGGCGGAGTACCAGCGGCTCATCGTGGCCTGGCGCGATGGCGCGCCGCTGCGGCTGGCCGACGTGGCCCAGGTGGAAGAGGGCGCGGAAGACCGTTTTCTCGCGGCCTGGGCCGGCATGGCCTGCGCCGAGGGGCAGAGCAGCGGCTGCGGCCTCGCGCCCGCGGTGCTGCTGAACATCCAGCGCCAGCCCGGCGCCAACGTGATCGCGGTGGCGGACCAGGTGCGCGCGCTGCTGCCACAGCTCACGGCCACGCTGCCGGCGAATGTGAAGGTGCAGATCGTGTCGGACCGCACCGAAAGCATCCGCGCCTCGGTGCGCGACGTGCAGAAGGAGCTGCTGTTCGCCATCGCGCTGGTGGTGCTGGTGACCTTCGTTTTTCTGCGCACGCTGCCGGCCACGCTGATTCCCAGCGTGGCGGTGCCGCTCTCGCTGGTCGGCACCTTCGCCGCCATGCTGTTGCTGGGCTATTCCCTCAACAACCTGAGCCTGATGGCGCTGACCATCGCCACCGGTTTCGTGGTGGACGACGCCATCGTGATGCTGGAGAACATCGCGCGCCACCGTGAAGAAGGCGCGGGCCCGATGGAAGCCGCGCTCAAGGGCGCGAGCGAGATCGGCTTCACGCTGGTCTCGCTCACGGTCTCGCTGGTGGCGGTGCTGATTCCGCTGCTGTTCATGGCCGACGTGGTGGGTCGCCTGTTCCACGAGTTCGCGGTCACGCTGGCGGTGGCCATCGCCATCTCGCTGGTGGTCTCTCTCACGCTCACGCCCATGATGGCCGCGCGCATGCTCAAGCAGGCGCCCGCGCACGCGCAAGGCCGGCGCGACTGGCTCAGCGGCACCATCGAGCGCTACGGGCGCGGGCTGGACTGGGTGCTGGCGCGCCAGCCGCTGGCGCTGCTGGCCATGGCCGCCACGCTGGTGCTCACGGCGCTGCTCTACCTGGCCGTGCCCAAGGGCTTCTTCCCGGTGCAGGACGCGGGCGCCATCCAGGTCGTGACCGAGGCGCCGCAGAGCGTGTCCTTCGGCGCCATGGCCGAGCGGCAGCAGGCATTGGCCCAGGCGCTGCTGGCCGAGGCGCCGGTGCGGAGCCTCTCGTCCTTCATCGGCGTGGACGGCAGCAACGCCACGCTCAACAGCGGGCGCATGCTGCTCACCCTGGCGCCGCACGCGCAGCGCTCGGTGTCGGCCAGCGAGCTGATCGAGCGGCTGCGTGAGCGCGCGCGCGACGTGGGCGGCATCGAGGCCTGGTTCCAGCCGGTGCAGGAACTCGGCATGGAAGACCGCATCAGCCGCACGCAGTACCAGTTCACGCTGAGCTCGCCCGACAGCGCGCTGCTGGGCGATTGGACCGGGCGTTTGCTGGCCGCCTTGAAAGAGCGGCCCGAGCTGATCGACGTGGCCAGCAACCTGCAGCGCGAAGGCCTGCAGGCCTACCTGGAAATCGACCGCGACGCGGCGGCCCGCCTGGGTCTGCGCATGGGCGACATCGCCTCGGCGCTGCAGAGCGCGTTCGGCCAGCGGCAGGTGAGCACGCTGTTCACGCACGCC
This sequence comes from Hydrogenophaga sp. FW305-3-2-15-A-LB1, assembly GCF_058787875.1. Taxonomy (NCBI): domain Bacteria; kingdom Pseudomonadati; phylum Pseudomonadota; class Betaproteobacteria; order Burkholderiales; family Comamonadaceae; genus Hydrogenophaga; species Hydrogenophaga sp. FW305-3-2-15-A-LB1. Next base: position 48,159 of record NZ_JBYTAE010000018.1, read on the forward strand.
AGCCAGTACCGCGTGGTGCTGGAGAGCGACGACGCGAAACAGGGCGGCCTGCAGGCGCTGGAGGGGGTGTACGTGCAGCCCGCCGGCGGCGGGGCCGACGCGAAGCCGGTGCCGCTGTCGGCCGTGGCGCGCGCGGTGCAGCGGCGCGCGCCGCTGGCCATCGAGCACCAGGGCCAGTTCCCGGCGGTCACGCTGTCGTTCAACCTCGCGTCCGGGCATTCGCTGGGCGAGGCCGTGGCCGCCATCGCAGCCGTGCAGCGGCAGGTGGAATTGCCCGTGGCCGTGGAACTGGCCTTCCAGGGCGCGGCCGAGGGTTTCCGCAATTCGCAGGCGAACACCCTGTGGCTGATCCTGGCCGCCGTGGTGGTGATGTACCTGGTGCTGGGCATGTTGTACGAGAGCGCGGTGCACCCGCTCACCATCCTGTCCACGCTGCCCTCGGCCACGGTGGGCGCGCTGGCCGCGCTGCTGTTGGCCGGCCGGCCGCTGGACCTGATCGCGGTGATCGGCATCGTGCTGCTGATCGGCCTGGTGAAGAAGAACGGGATCATGATGGTGGACTTCGCCCTGGACGCGCAGCGCCGCCTGGGACTCTCACCGCGCGAGGCCATCCACCGCGCCGCGCTGCTGCGCTTCCGCCCCATTCTCATGACCACGCTGGCCGCGCTGTTCGGCGCCATCCCGCTCATGCTGGCCAGCGGTTCGGGCGCCGAACTGCGCCAGCCGCTGGGCATCGTGATGGTGGGCGGGCTGATCGTGAGCCAGGTGCTCACGCTGTTCACCACGCCCGTGGTCTACCTGGCGTTCGACCGGCTGGCGCGCCGGCGCACCGAGATGGCATGAACGCGCTGGCCCGCTTTTTCATCCGCCGCCCCATCGGCAGCGTGATGCTGGCCGTCGGCATCGTGCTGGTGGGCCTGCTGGCGTGGCGCCTGCTGCCGGTGTCGCCGCTGCCGCGCGTGGATTTTCCGGTGATCCAGGTGCGCGCCAGCCTGCCCGGCGCCAGCCCCGAGAGCATGGCCTCCACCGTGGCCGCGCCGCTGGAGCGCGCGCTGGGCAGCATCGCGGGCGTGGCGAGCATCCGGTCCAGCAGCACCCAGGGCAGCACCAGCGTCACGCTGCAGTTCAACCTGGACCGCGACATCGACGAAGCTGCGCGCGAGGTGCAGGCCGCCATCAACGCCTCGCGCGGGCAGCTGCCCTCGGGCATGACGGGCAACCCGAGCTACGTCAAGGTCAACCCCTCGCAGGCGCCCATCATGGCGCTGGCGCTCTCATCGCCCCGGCTGCCGTCGTCGGCGCTGTACGACAACGCCTCCACCGTGCTGGCGCAGAAGCTCGCGCAGATCGTGGGCGTGGGTGAGGTCACGGTGGACGGCTCGTCGCTGCCCGCCGTGCGCGTGCAGGCGAAACCCGAGGCGCTGTCGCACCGCGGGATGTCGCTGGACGACGTGCGCCAGGCCATCGCCCAGGCCAACGCCTGGCGCCCGCTCGGCCAGACCGAGCAGGGCGGCCAGCGCTGGCAGATCGCGCTGCCCGAACCGCTGCGCTCGGCGGCGGATTTCTCCCAATTGGTGGTGCGCAACGAAGGCGGGGCGCTGGTGCGCCTGGCCGACGTGGCCGAGGTGACGGACTCGGTGGAAAACCGCTACACCGCCGGATACCACAACGACAGGCCCGCCGTGGTGCTGCTGGTGAGCCGGCGCGCGGGCGCCAACATCGTGCAGACCATCGACGCCATCCACGCCCAGATGCCGCAATTGCGCGCGCTGCTGCCGGCCGACACCGAGCTGCGCGTGGTGATGGACCGCTCACCCGGCATCCGCGCCACGCTGCGCGAGGCGCAGTTCACGCTGGTGCTGTCCTGCGTGCTGGTGATGGCGGTGGTGTGGGCCTTCCTGGGCAGCGTGCGCACGGCGCTGATTCCGGCGCTGGCCCTGCCGGTGTCGCTGATCGGCGCCTTCTCGGTGATGTGGTGGCAGGGCTTCTCGCTCAACAACCTCTCGCTCATGGCCCTGATCGTGGCCGCCGGTCTGGTGGTGGATGACGCCATCGTGGTGCTGGAGAACATCCAGCGCCACATCGAGCGGGCGCGTGCGGCGCAGGCCGCGAACGGCCAGCGTGAGGTGGGGCGGCGCACGGTCTGGCGCGCGGCCTTCACCGGCGCCGGCGAGGTGGGCTTCACCTTGCTGGCGATGAACCTGGCGCTGATCGTGGTGTTCATCTCCATCCTGTTCATGGGCGGTGTGGTCGAGCGCTTGTTCCGCGAGTTCTCGATCACGCTGGTGGCGGCCATGCTGATCTCGCTGGCGGTGTCGGTCACGCTCACGCCCGCGCTGTGCGCGCACGGCCTGCCGGCCGGCCCGCCCAAACCGCCAGGCCCGCTGGCGCGCGGCATCGCCAGCCTGCTGGCCGACGTGCAGGCGGGTTACGCGCGCAGCCTGGGATTCGCGCTGCGCCACCGCGTGTTGACCCTGTTGTTGCTGGCCGGCACTGTGGCCCTCAACGTGTGGCTCTACGTGGCGATTCCCAAGGGCATGCTGCCGCAGCAGGACACCGGCCAGCTCGGCGGCTTCGTGCGCGGCGACGACGGTTTTTCGTTCCAGGGCATGCAGCCCAAGGTGGAGGCTTTTCGCGGCCTGCTGGTGGCCGATCCCGCCGTGGCCGACGTGACGGGGGTGAGCGGCGGGCGCACCGGCACCAGCAACTCCTGGTTCCGCATCCGCCTCAAGCCCCTGGCGGAGCGCGGCGAGCCCGCCTCGGCCGTGGTGGCGCGCCTGCGCGCCAATGCCCCGCAGATCGCCGGCGGCGTGCTGTTCGTGAACGTGGACCAGGACATCCGCCTCTCCAGCGGCGGCGGCGACAACGAGTACCTGTTCGTCATGCGCTCCGATTCGCTGCAGGACCTGCGCGGCTGGACCAAGCCGGTGGGCGAAGCGCTGCGCGCACTGCCCGAGCTGACCGACGTGGACTTCGGCGCCGGCGAGGACGCGCAGCAGGTGATGCTGAACGTGGACCGCGAGGCCGCGCGCCGACTCGGTGTGCGCATGGACACCGTAACGACGGCCCTGAACAACGCGTTCTCGCAACGCCAGGTGGCCACGCTGTACGACCCGCTGAACCAGTACCGCGTGGTGATGGAGGCCGACCCACGCGGCAACAGCGAGCCTTCCGCGCTGAACCAGGTGCAGCTGCTCAACGACGCGGGGGAGCGCGTGCCGCTCAGCGCCATCGCCACCTGGCGCTACGGCCTCACGCGCGACCGCGTGCAGCACGACGCCCAGTTCGCCTCCGCCGGCATCAGCTACGCGCTGGCGCCCGGCGTGAGCCTGCAGCAGGCGCAGCAGGCGATCGACCGCGCCGTCAACGGCCTGCTGCTGCCCACCAGCATCTCTACCGGCGAGCGGGCAGGCGACCCCAACAGCCTGCAGGCCACGCTCAAGCGCCAGCCCTGGCTGATCCTGGCCGTGCTGGTCACGGTCTACCTGGTGCTGGGCATGCTGTACGAAAGCACGCTGCACCCGCTGACCATCCTGTCCACGCTGCCCTCGGCCGGCGTGGGCGCGCTGCTGGCGCTGCGCATCTCGGACACCGAGTTCAGCCTGATCGCGCTGCTCGGGCTGTTCCTGCTGATCGGTGTGGTCATGAAGAACGCCATCCTGATGATCGACTTCGCGCTCGCCGCGCAGCGCACGCGCGGGCTGGCGCCGCAGGCCGCCATTCACGAAGCCGCCTTGCGCCGCCTGCGCCCCATCCTCATGACCAACCTGGCCGCGCTGCTGGGCGCGGTGCCGCTGGTGCTGGGCCTGGGCGAGGGCTCGGAATTGCGCCGCCCGCTGGGCATCGCCATCATCGGCGGCCTGGCCGTGAGCCAGCTGCTCACGCTCTACACCACGCCCGTGGTCTACCTCGCGCTCGAGCGCCTGCGCCGCCGTGTGCAAGGCCCAAGCCCGGCGGCCCAGACCGCCTGAACCCATGTCCTTTTTCTTGTTTCCATCCCGCTTCGCGCTCGCCGCCCTGCCGTTGCTGCTGGCGGCGTGCGCCACCAGCACCGACTACCGCGCCCCCGAGATCGCGCTGCCCGCCAGCTTTCAGCACGCCGGCACCGAGCCGACGGCTGCCGTGATCCAGCCCGATTGGTGGGCCGTGTACGCCGACGCCGAACTCGACCGGCTGCTGCGCCGCGTGGGCGAGGCCAACGCCGAGCTGGCCCAGGCCGAGGCGCGCTGGCGCCAGGCGCTGGCGCAGGTGGATGCCGCGCGCGCGCTGGCGCTGCCGCAGATCGGCGCGGGCGCTTCCGTGACACGCAGCGGTGGCAACGCGGCCGCTGGCGCCAACGCCGGCACGCGCCAGCTGTACGCGACCGGTCTGGACCTGTCCTGGTCGCCCGACCTCTGGGGTCGAGTCGCGCTTTCGCGGCAGGCCGCCACGGCCAGCGCCGAGGCACAGGCCGCGCTGGTGGACGCCGCGCGCCTGGCGCTGCAGCTGGCGGCCGCGCAAGGCTATGTGCGGCTGCGCGCGCTGGACGCGCAGCTGGCGCTGCAGGCCCAGGCGGACGTGGCCTATGCGCGTTCGCTGCAGGTCACGCAGCTGCAATACGAAGCCGGCCTGGTGGCGCGTGCCGACGTGATCCAGGCCGAGACGCAGCTGCAGTCGCTGCGCACACAGGTGTTCACCCTGCAGCGCCAGCGCGCGCTGGAAGCCAACGCGCTGGCGCTGCTGGCGGGTTCCACGCCCAGCGACTACCCGATGGCCGCGCGCGACGGAGGGCTGCCGGTGGTGCCCGCGATTCCCGCGGCCTTGCCCGGTGAGTTGCTGCGCCGCCGCCCCGACCTGGCCGCCGCCGAGCGCGCGCTCGCCGCCGCGCACGCGCGCCTGGGCGTGGCGCAGCGCGCCTGGCTGCCCGACCTGACGCTCTCGGCCAGCGGCACCCTGCAGGCCAGCAGCTGGTCCCGCCTGCTGGACGCGCCAGCGCGCGTGTGGTCGCTCGGCCCGCAACTCGCGGCCACGCTGTTCGATGGCGGCACGCGCCGCGCCGATGAAGCCACCTTCCTCGCCGCCTACGACGAGCAGGCCGCGGCCTGGCGCGGTGGCGTGCTCTCGGCTGTGCGCGAAACCGAGGACGCGCTGGTGCAACTGGCCACGCTGGCCGAGCAGGACCGCCAGCAACAGCAGTTGGTGACGCTGGCCAGCGAGAACGAGCGTGTGGTCGGCTACCGCTACGAGGCCGGCGAGATCAGCTTCCTGGAGGTGGCGACCGCGCAGAACCTGGCGCTGTCGGCGCGCCGCGCGGCGCTCGACGTGCAGGCCGAACGGCTGGCGGCCAGCATGGCGCTGGTGGCCGCATTGGGCGGCGGCTGGCAGGCGACTGCGCGCTGAGTCGGTCAGATCGGGACGCCGGCCACCATGTGTCGGGCCGCGTCCGAAGCCTTGACGCTGCGCACCAGGGCGTTTTCGATTGCGCGCAATTGCGACTCGAGATCGGTTTCCACCAGGCCCATGGCGCTCCTCAGCACGAAGGTGCCAGGCTTGAGGCGCGAGTCCCGTTCCACCACCAGCGATTGCAGGCCGGGGGTGTCGCGCAGCAGCGCCGGGACGGCCGCGCACAGCGCATCGTGGTGGCTCGGGTGCACGTGCAGTGTGGCCTGTGTCTGCTGGCGAAGGGCCTTGAGCGCCTTGCCGACGGCCAGGGCCGCGCGCTCGTGGTCGTTGTATTGGGAGAAGATCGATCGCACCGCGTTGATGACCACGCTCACCAGCTCCGATTCGACTTCCGTCATGTAGGCGTCCCGGCTCGCGATGGCTTGCAGCATGAGGCGGGAGGTCTCCTGGGCGGCGGCTTCCACACTGTCCTGGCGGATGCGTTCGGCCTCCGAGGCGGCTTGATGGCGCGCGGTCTCCAGCAACGAAGCCGCTTCGGCTCGCGCGTCTGCCAACACCTGGGCGGCCTGGCGGAAGTGGTTGGCATCCTCACGGCGAATGATCTTTCCCGATCTCATGGGTGGGCTCCGATGCCGTCGAAGGCGCTGGCGAGCACGGGCTCCACTTCGCGCAGCACCCGTTGAAGGAGTGCGCCACTCGGTGGGGTGACGAAGATTCGGGTGGGGTCGCTCGGCGCGATCTCGTGCAAACGGGCCGACAGCCGGGCGCGAAGGTGGAGATGTTCTTCGACATCGGGGTCATGGCAGAAGGCCTGCAAGGCAGCCATGCCGACTTCGCGCACGGCCGCGCTCACGCGTCCGGGGTCGTCAAATGCCGGAGGGGCCACCGAGATCGTGCCGATCAACGGCGCTCTCAGCATGCCGAACTGGTAGAGCTCGTGGCCGAGCTGTTCGCGGAAGGCCGCGATGCGCCGGCCTTCCAGCACATGCCGCAGGGAGGCCCCAGCGCCCAGCATGCCCACATGGTCCGCGAATCGCCGCAGGCGCGACACGCGCATCACCAGCAAGGTCCAGAGCAGAACGTGCGCCTGTCCGGGGGCTGGCGCTGCCGGCTCCTGGGGGTCGTGGCCGCCAGCCGCCATCAGCAGCGCACGGGACCGCTCGCTGAGCGTGGCGGCGTCGATACCCATGGTGGAGGGGAAGTCAATGAATGGCATGGACCGGTGGCAGGCGAAGTCCGAGAGCGGTTGGAAGGATGAGTGGGGATGGGGGCTTCAAGGTTCACACCCGTCAGAAATCCCCGAAGAGCCAGCGGCTTGCCCGAACTTTCTTTCAGACCTTGCGCACTCAGCCCTTCAACCACGTCCGCTCAGCCATGCGATCCCCCAACCCTGCCCCTTCCGTGCAACACGCGGTGGCCATCTCGATGCCGGACTTGCTCTCACCCGACTTGGCGAAGTCGTTGGCGGAGGTGGGTTTCCTGGCGATCGATCTGAAGGATTGGACGTTCTCCCAATCACGGCTCTGGCGTTACCAGCTGACATTTTGTTGGTATGGATGCGGTGAGCGCCCTGGATGAGGGCCCGTGCCGCGCCTTGTGTCTAGGCGCTACTTGCCTCTGCCGCGGTGCGCAGCTCGCAGTCGGTGTGCAGCTCGCAAGAACACTTGCCGTTGTCCAGACGCCAGATGGATTTCAGGTCCTCCTTGGGCACGCCATCGAGCTCATCCATCCGTCCAGAGATGACCACAGTGACTGTTGCGGTGTGGTCGCGCACGTGAGGGATGGCCTGAATCTCGATGGAATCGATGGCATGCGTGCGCTGCAGAAACCAGTGCAGTTGGCGAATGAGTTGGTTGGCTTCGATGCGGCGGATGCGCTCGGAGAATTTCAGGCCGATGCGAGGGATGTTGCCGTGCGCTTTCAGTTCGGCCAGGATCCGCAGGTGAGCCTGAAGCCAGTTGTCGAGGGTCTGCTTTTCTGCCCAGCCCCCCTCCCTTTGAAGGAGCGAACTGTGCATGAGGTAGTCGGACAGGTTGTAGATGACGGCTGGGTCGATCGCGCTTCCTCGTTCGGCCGCGACGGCAAACCGGTTCATGGCGTTGAGCAGGCTGTGGATGTCCCAAAGCAAGGGGACCGGAGAGGCAAGGGTGCGCTGTGGCGCCGGGATTTGCCTGCTCATGTATCTGCGCCAAAGCAAAACGCCTGCGAGAATGCCCACGCTGAGTGCAGTCAGAGCAACCCCGGCAATCATCGTCAAAGTGGCCATGTGACTTCACCCTCGAGGGGCCTCCGCTTTTCATGCAAATCGGAAACTGAATTTGGATTGTTTTGGCTTTGCGGTTCGGAAGAACGACCACCCATCAGATCGTCCGCCCGCTGATTCAACGAGATGGTCGCCTTTCTTGAAATGTGGGTGTGCGCCGAGGGGGGCGTCGTCATTCACCAGGCAGGCTCATCGGTGTGGTGGCTTGATGCGAGGTTCGTTGTCGCAGCTTGGCCTGTTCGGCGAGCAGCGGCCCGATCGATGGCAATGAATCGGTCAGCAGCACGGCTTGTGCGAATCGCTGAGCGACGTTCTTTGCAATGGCCTCCAGGGCTTCTCTTTGGTTCAGAAGCCACATCAGCTCGGAAGATGGCGCGCCAGCGTTGCGAAAATGATGGGCCACGGCAGCGAGAGAGCGTTTGAAGCCGAGGTCCAGTCCGTCGAAGTACCAGTTGAACAGCCCGTCTTCCTCGCGCAACCAGAGCATGGGTGATCGAACGCTCAAGCAGATCAACGGCTCCACAGAGCGATTCCTGTTGTTGTCGAAGGCCTTGGCACAAGGCGCTATGCAGGGCAATGGCAATCCGGCGCTGGAGTCCCTGCGCGATCGTGTGGACGCCTTGTGGGCGCGAGACGGGGTACGGATCCGGGCCGATGTGAACATCGCACCACGGCTGGCAGGCGCCGAGGACAAGGGCGCGAAAGACAGGCAGGCTTACCACGACGCCGTGTTGGATGGTGACACCTTGCCTCGCACGCTGATGTTGCTGCTGGAACGCTATGGCGATGGTATCGAGGCCGCCGTGGAGCGGCTGCGTCAAGCCCTGGGCGCCGACCTGGTGGCCACTCGGCCTTCGCTGCCGGTTGAGCGCCTGCGGGCGATCCTGCATGAGCTGTTCATGCTGGGCGCTTTGCTGCCGTTTCTGATGAGCTGCCGCGATCTGCTTCGCAGAGCGCGCTTGCAAAAACGCAAGCACCGAAACCCGAAAACCGGAGAGGGGGCCGAAGCCGATGAAGGCGCCGCGCTGCTGGGGGAGTTGGCGGAATGGGTGCCTCGTTGGTTGACGCAAGGCGATGTTCGATCTTTGCTCTACCAGTACGGTTTGAGTCTGGACCAACAGGCTGATAGCCAGGGTGGCGGTCCTACCTCACCGCCCGCTGACGGGCAGGCGGCGGCCATGAGTGAGTCCGATCGCCTGTTGGTGGTTCTGCACGGTATCCGCTCGATTCTGCGGCAGGTGCCCGAGCGTCTGTTTCCCGATGGAGAGCACAAGCTCAATGCCGACCAGGTGTTGGTCGGCATGCTCGACAACCTCATCTTGGGGGAGGCAGATGAACCACCACAACCTCAGAACTGAAGCTGTCGATCTTTCTTCAGGTGGCGCCTTGTGTGTGTGTCTGGACGCCAATGCGTTGGGCTGGACGGTGCTGGAAGTCCGTGATCACGATGACCTGATGCTCACGCGTTTTGTGCCTATCCTTTGTGACGGGATGGTGGTGGCCCAGATGGCGTTGAAGAAAGCCAACCTGCGCGGGCCGCAGCGCGTGCCGGTGGCCGTGGGGGTGCACGTGCGCTCTCTGGTGCTCTCGATGCGCCTGCAGCGCAGCACCGCCACCGCCGGTTCGGTGGATGGCGCGCGCGCCGAGTTGCTGCGTTTTGCCAACGCCTGTTTCACATGACTTCACCCATTTCCAACATCGCCAACACCAAGCCAGCGATTGCCTGGCTCGTCTCGCGCCTTCCGTCGCTAGACCCGTGGTCGCGAATGGGTGGAGGCGCGGCCGGAGGCGCCGGCGAGGCGCCTTTTCGAACCCCAGTGGCGGCGGCGCCCGGTCTCGCGCAGGGGTTTGCAGTGGGGCCGTCGCAGGTGGATCCTCACGCCGACGCAGGGCTTCGCGGCTGGATCGAAGACCGGCTTCTCCTGGAGTTGGGTGTCCGTTTGATGCCATCCACTGCGCAGGCGGCGGCGCCCGGGGATCACATCAGCGCTGTGCGAACGGCGATCGTACAACTGGATGGTGCCGCCGCTCACGCCGAGGCCATGCGCGTGCTGGAGGATGCCGTGGCGAGCCACGAGGCCTTGCAGCAAGGCCGTCACGCATTGAAAGAGGTTTGACGTGCCAGTGCTGGATGCGGCGCAGGTCCATGCAGTGACCACCCTGGCTTGGCGTTACCTGTGTGGTGGCCGGACACAAGACGCGTGTGTGCTGTTCGAGCTGCTGGTGAAGCTCATGCCGGCGCGCATGGAATTGCGACTGGCATTGGCGCATGCCCTGCTGGGATGTGGAAATCCTATTGCTGCCCTGGGCGAGCTGGAGGTGCTGGGCTCGTCTCACGAGCCGGTCGCCCATTTCCTCAGTGGCCAGGCGCTCGCGCGTATCGGGCGCATGGTGGATGCGCGCGTGGCTTTCGATCGATACCGGGAGTGCCGCCAGGCCAAGCCCCTCCACGCGCCGTTCTGACGCGCTTTTGACTGGTTCATGGAAAACACCCTTGCTTCCTTGCAGCGCTTCGTCGCCGTGGCAGCTCGCCGCGCCGACCTGGTGCTCGCGCTCATCCTCATGGCCGTGGTGTTCATGCTGGTGCTGCCATTGCCCACGGTGCTGGTCGATGTGCTCGTGGCCATCAACATCGCCGTGTCGGCGCTGTTGCTGATGGTGGCGATGTACCTGCCCAGCCCGTTGGCGTTCACGTCCTTTCCATCGGTCCTGCTCGTCACCACCTTGTTCCGTCTGGCGTTGTCCATCGCCACCACGCGATTGATCCTGCTGCAGGCGGATGCCGGGCACATCATCGAAGCCTTCGGAAACTTCGTGGTGGGCGGCAACCTGGTGGTGGGTCTGGTGGTGTTCCTGATCCTTACCATCGTTCAGTTCATCGTGATCACCAAAGGCGCCGAACGCGTGGCCGAGGTGGCCGCGCGTTTTTCGCTCGACGCCATGCCGGGCAAGCAGATGTCCATCGACGCGGACATGCGCGCGGGCGCGATCGACATGAACGAGGCACGGCGTCGGCGCACCCGGCTGGAGAAGGAGAGCCAGCTCTACGGCGCCATGGACGGTGCCGTGAAGTTCGTGAAAGGCGATGCCATCGCCTCCATCATCATCGTCTTCGTCAACCTCGGCGGCGGGATGTTGATCGGCACCATGCAGCGCGGCCTGCCGGCGAGCGAGGCCATGGCGATCTACTCCGTGCTCACCATTGGCGACGGGCTGATTGCTCAGATACCGGCGTTGTTGATGTCCATCACCGCCGGCATGATCGTGACGCGGGTGACCAGCGAGGATGGTGGGCGAAGCAACGTGGGTCGGGACATCGCCGAACAGGTGCTCGCACAGCCCAATGCGCTGTTGGTCGCGGGCGCGATCATGCTGGGTTTCGCGCTGGTGCCTGGCATGCCGGGTTGGGTGTTCATGACGTTGGCCGTGCTGGCGGGCGTGGTGGGCTTCGTATTGCTGGGGCGCGGACTCAAGGGGGCGGCGGCACCCGGGGACCGCACTGCCGGTCCCACGGCACGTGCCGGCGCGGGGCCAGCACAGACCGATGGCGGCGGCGATGGCAAGTCCGCAGCCTCTTATGCACCGACCATGCCGCTGGTGCTGGACCTGGCACACGAGATGGAAAGCACCTTGAATGCGCGAACCTTGATTGCTGCCTTGCAGGGCGTGCGCGAAGAGACGTACATGGAATTGGGTGTGCCGTTGCCGGCGGTACATCTGCGCTACAACAAAGGCCTGGTGCGCGGCGCCTATCAGATTCTGGTGCACGAGATCTCGTCTGCGCGTGGCCTGCTGCAGCCAGGCCACCTGCTGGTGCGCGAGGCGCCGGAGAATCTGGAAGCCTTGGGCATTCCCTTCGAAGAGGCGACGGCGTTCCTGCCCAACATTGCCGCGCTGTGGACGCCGGAGCATGAGGCGGCGCGGTTGCGCGAATACGGCATTCAGGCGATGGACACCATGCAGGTGTTGGCGCACCACCTTCGGCTGACGCTCAAGCGCCATGCGCGCGAATTCATCGGCATTCAGGAAGTGCAATTCCTGTTGTCGCAGATGCAGGCGGACTATCCCGACCTGATCACCGAACTGCAGCGCGTCGTGCCAGGGCAGCGGGTGGCCGACGTGCTGCAGCGTCTGGTGAGCGAGGGTGTGTCGGTGCGCAACCTGCGCACCATTGCCGAAGCCCTGGTCGATTGGGGTGGCAAGGAGCGCGACGTGGTGTTGCTGGCCGAGCATGTGCGCACCGCCCTCAAACGCCAGATCTCGCACCAGTTCGCCGACCGCCACCAGATGCTGGCCGCATACCTGCTGTCGCCCGAGGTCGAAGACATCATTCGCAATGGCATCCGCCAGACTTCGATGGGCAGCTACCTCGCGTTGGATGCAGAGCAGACCAGCAACCTCCTGGACCGGATCACGGAGACCGTGGGCGACCTGTCCGCCATCAGCCACAAGCCCGTGATCCTCACCAGCATGGACATCCGGCGCTATGTGCGAAAGATGATCGAAGAATCGTTGTACGAAGTGGCCGTGCTCTCTTACCAGGAACTGGTTCCAGAGATCAACGTGCAACCGCTGGCGCGCATCGAAATTGGGCCGTGACGATCCATGGATGAACGCGCAATCTTGCTTGAGTTGCGGGTCCTCGCCGGCCTTCAGGCCGGTGCGCGTCTGACACTTTCGGACGGCCGGCATGTGCTTGGCAGCGGGGAGTCGTGCGAGGTCGTGTTGGCCGGCCCTGGCATCGAGCCGCAGGCGCTGGTCATTGTGGTGGACGGCGTTCAGTTGCTTCTGCAACCCGGTCAACCGGGTTGCGGCCTGAGCGCTGGCGACAGCCTCAGTGAGCCCTTCATGCTGTTACCAGGCGTTCCATTCCACCTGAGTGACATCTGGTTGGTCGTAGACCACCAAGCCAGCCCCTGGCCAGAAAATCGTTCATGGCTGGTTTCGGCGCCACCGCCTCTTGAGGCCCTGTCGATCGAGGCGGCCGACACAGTGAAGGCGGCGCGAGGAGTGGTGGCATCCGAGTTGGTGAGACCGGCCAGCGAGCCGCGCCGGTTGCTGTGGTGGCTGAAATGGACGGCTTGGTGCATCGCGGTGTTTTGCCTGGGTGGTCTGGGCGTCCTGGCTTGGTTCAAATTCGGAATGGAATACCTCCCCAACATGCGATCCATGACCGCAGCGCACCTCTCCCGATTCACCGAAGCGCCGGTGGTGGGGACGGGCACAGGGATGCCCCAGATGCGGCCGGCTGAGCCCGCTCCGGTTTCCGCTAAGGCGCCTTCCCCACCAGCTCAGAAGCCGTCTTCGTCCGGAGTCGTTCTGCTGGGCCCCGCACCCACTGCGGCACCAGTGGCCGAAAGCCCGATGCTGGGATTGCCGCTGGCTGGATCCCATTTGGTGCAGGGTCGCACCCGCGAGCGGTCCGAGCGTACTGACGCTGGCCCTGCATCGGCCGCCGACCTCGCACGCCTGCCTTTCGTGGTTCGACAGGTGGCTTGCGGTGAGGTGGCCAGCATCACCACCGACAAGGGGGTCAAGCTCTTCGAAGGGGCGAGTCACAAGGGCTACGAGATCACAAGGGTGTCTCCGGAACGGTTGCGGCTGCGAGGACGCCATGACGTGGAGTTGTCATGCTGAGGGGGGGTGACAGCGAACCCGTCCCTGCGAATGCGCTGCTGCGCAAGCCGCTGGCACTGATGGCATCGCTGAACGATGCCCTGGAGACGGCGCCCATTGTGAGTGTTCGCGGTCGCGTGAAGGAGGTGCTGGGCACCGTGGTTCGAGCGACAGCGCCCAGTGCGCGCATCGGCGAGATGTGTGTGCTGCACACGCCTGGTGAGACCTTCCGTCTGGAGGCCGAGGTCATCGGTTTCAGTGAGGGCGACGCGCTGCTGGCGCCGGTGGGCGACATGCGTGGCGTGTCGTCCAACACCATCGTCACCCCGGGTGGCCACACCCACAAGGTCGGCGTGGGCATGGGATTGATGGGCCGTGTCGTCGATGGTTTCGGGCGCCCGCTGGACGGTGGCGACCTGCCTTTGGCGGAGGCGTATTACCCGGTGTACGCCGACGCACCCCATCCCTTGCAACGGCGCATGATCGACAGCCCCATGCACATGGGTGTGCGGGCGCTGGACGGCATGTTGGCGTGCGGGGAAGGGCAACGCCTGGGCATCTTCGCGGCGGCGGGTTGTGGCAAGAGCACGCTGATGGGCATGCTGGCGAAGAACGCCGATGTCGATGTCACCGTGGTCGCACTGATCGGAGAGCGCGGCCGCGAGGTGCGGGAGTTCGTGGAGCGCGAACTGGGTGCAGAAGGCATGAAGCGCGCCGTGGTGGTGTGCAGCACCTCGGAAAAGGCACCGATGGAACGATTGAAGGCCGGCTTCGTGGCCACGGCCATCGCCGAATTTTTCCGCGACCAGGGCATGCGGGTGCTGTTGCTGCTGGACTCGCTGACGCGTCTGGCTCGAGCGCAGCGCGAGCTGGGGTTGATGGCGGGCGAGCCTCCCACGCGGCGGGGCTTTCCCCCGTCGGTTTTCGCCATGCTGCCTCGGTTGCTGGAGCGCGCAGGCATGAACGACCGTGGTTCCATCACCGCGTTCTACACCGTGTTGGTGGAAGGCGACGACATGAACGAACCCGTGGCGGACGAGAGCCGCTCCATCCTGGATGGGCACATCGTGCTGTCGCGCAAGCTGGCTGCGGCCGGGCACTACCCGGCGGTGGATGTGCTGGCCAGCGTGAGCCGTGTGATGAATGCGGTGGTCGGTACCGAGCACCGCCGGCACGCCGAAGCGGTGAGGGCGCTGATGGCCAAGCACGACGAGGTGGAGCTGCTCGTGCGTTTGGGTGAATACAAGCGGGGTTCCGACAGCTTGGCCGACAAGGCCATTGATCGCATGGCCGACATCCGCGCCTTCTTGTGCCAGCGCCCGTCCGAGAAAGCCAGTGCCTCGGAGATGCTCCGCCATCTCGAAGGCATCGCCGTATGAAGCAGATCACCGTCATAGATCAGTTGCACCGTCGTCGCCTGACTGCGCTGGAAGCGGCGTTGAAACAGGCAAGGGCCGAGCAGGCAGACCTTGAAGTCCTGCTTGACGAGCGCTGCCGCTCGGAGGACACCACGCGCGAAAGAGGCCTTCGGCTCAAGCACGATATCGATGGCGTGTTCTTCACGGGCACCGTGAATCCATCCGAACTCAACAAGGCGCAGCACCAGCTGTTGGCGGCCAAGGACGCTCTTCTGGCCGCGCAGAAGGCCGTGAAGGAGGCCCGATCGGATGTGGCCGCCTCGGTGCAGCGCACGTCGGAGGCGGTGCGGGCTTGGCGCGAGCAGGCGATCAAGGTCGAGAAGTTCGGCAACCTCCTGCAGGGCTCGCGCGACGCGCACAACGCCGAAGCGCTTTCCAGCGAAGAAATGGAGCAGGAAGACGTCTTCCGGAAACGAGCATGAAAGTGGATACCCAGCGCGCGGATGCCCGCACCCGGCAAATTCGCCAGCAAGGTCAGCGAGAGGCCACCACCGAGGAAGCCGCCCGTCGGTTCCAAAAGCAACTGCAGCGTCGCCGCAAGGAGGAGGATGCATCGAAGGTGGGGATCGCCGGGCCCTTCGAACTGATGGTGCGGCTGCGAGATTGGCTGGGCGATCCGCAGGCCATCGGTATGCCTCTTCATGTGCCAACACAGACGGTGTCGGAACAGATCATGCAGCCTACACCGGACTTGGCACCTTGGGTAGACCCTGAGGTCGTGCAGAGGCAACAGCAGGACAGCCTGCGCATGGACAGCATCGCTCGCGCGGCCATGGACGCTGGTGTGCAGGCTGCGATGGCGCAGGACAGCGGCGAGTACCAGGTGGAGCTGGGTTCTGTGTTGTTCACCCGCACCCGTTTGCGCGTGCGCGCGGCTGAAGACCTCGGGATCGAGGTGCGGTGCGAGAGCGACGACGCCTCCGAGCGCGAATGGTTCGCTCACCACCGCGAGACGCTCGCCGACCGCATGGCCGGGTTGACCGGACGAGCCGTTCGTCTGGACATCGCTGGCATCGGGCCGTGACCATGCAGGAGGAGGCCGCCCCTTCGCAGGCTGTGTTGTCCGTGCCGGAGCGACGCTGGCGGCCACCCATGTTGCGCCGACTGCACCAGCCTGCGGTGGACTTGAACAACCGGCTGTGCCGTCGACGCAGCTGGGAGGTGGACTGGTTCGGTGTGCCCGCCCAGGTGGACGTGGTCGGTGTGGAACGGATCGGAGACACGGTTGCGCCGCCCTCCCATGAGCTGTTGGCCCGTTTGCACTGGCGCGGCATGACCAGCTACCTGGGCCTGAGCCATGTGGCCGCGGAAGCCGCCCTGTCTGGCCACCTGGGCGCCGTGCTGTGGCGCGAGCTCCCACCTGCGGTGGCCATGGCCCTGTTGCAGGACGGTGCGGACCGCCTGGCCGCCGCCAACCCCGGCCTGGGCATCTTGCGGTTCGAAGCCATGGCAGACGCCGGGGCACTTTCCCACGATCTGTGTTCAGTGCAATGGCGCGTGACAACGGAAGGGCGCAGCGAAGTGATCGACCTGCATTGGATGGTGGACGCCGATGCCATCGACCAGGGGCTTTTTTCAGGCCCGCATCGGGGGATATCCCGATGCGCAGACCTGCTTCCGGATTGGAGCGGCCTTCCAATCCCGCTGGTGGTTGAACTCGGCTGGGTTCATCTGTCACTCAGCGAATTGCAAGGGCTCCGAAACGAGGATGTTTTGTTGCCCGACGGCTGGTGGGCGCAGCACGGGAAGGGTCGCGTCGGCCTTCGGGTGGGTGCACGCGCAGGTTGGGATAGGGGTTATGTGGGTGTGCTGGATGAAACCCGCCAGCGCATCAAGGTGACAGGACAGCAGAAAATGGAACGTGATCTTCCTGAAGACATGCTCAGCGCGTTGGGTTCGAGCCCCCACCTTCCTGGCGCTGATGGGCCGGATGACCTCGTCTGGGATCGCGCGTCTTCGACGGGTACCGTGGCCGGGAACATGGGCGCCTTGGGTGACTTGCCCGTGCGCCTGACTTTCGATCTGGGCGAGCGCCACCTGGCGTTGCATGAGCTCGCTTCCTTGGGCGCAGGTCATGTGTTCGACCTGGGGCTTTCGCCCCGCCATGGCGTGAGCCTGCGCGTGAACGGTTTGCTCGTGGGCGAAGGCGAAATCGTTGAGATCGACGGTCGCCTGGGCGTGGCGGTGACCCGGATCCTGCCGCCACGGGCATGAACGGTTCCGATCCGCTGTCGCTCATCGTTCTGGTGGCGATGCTGTCCGTCGTGCCGCTGCTGATGGTGGTGGGCACGGCGTTCCTGAAGATATCCACCGTCATGCTGCTGGTGCGCAATGCGCTGGGGGTGCAGCAGGTGCCGCCCAACATCGCGCTGTATGGGCTGTCGCTGATCCTCAGTCTCTACGTCATGGCGCCGGTGGCGCAGGAGTCGGTCGACCGCTTGCGCGACGAGAAGGCACCGCTCACCAGCATGGGGGCCATGGTGCGTGCGGCAGAGGTCGGCGCGGAGCCGATGCGTGCGTTCCTCATCAAGTTCAGCAAGCCGGAGCAACGGGCCTTTTTTCTTCAGGCCACGCAGAAAATGTGGCCACCTGAGCAGGCGGAGAAAGCCAGAGACACCGATTTCCTGATCCTGCTGCCGGCCTTCGTGGTCGGCGAACTCACCTCGGCGTTCGAGATCGGCTTCCTGCTGTACCTGCCCTTTGTGGTGATCGACCTGATCGTCTCCAACGTGCTGTTGGCGCTGGGCATGATGATGGTGTCACCTTCGACGATTTCGCTGCCCCTGAAGTTGTTTCTCTTCGTCATGGTCGATGGCTGGACACGGTTGCTGCACGGGCTGGTGCTGTCGTATGTGTGAAATCACATGATCGAATCGGCCGATTTCGTGTCACTGGCTGTCAAGGGGCTGTATCTGAGCCTGGTGCTGTCGATGCCGATGGTGGCCGCAGCGGCCATCATCGGCACGCTGATGGCGGTGATCCAGGCGCTGACACAGATCCAGGAGCAGACGCTGGGCTACGCCGTCAAGCTGATCGCCACCGCCGTGGCGCTGATGCTCACGCTGAATTGGATCGGCAATGAAATCCTGCAGTACACACGCCAGTTGTTCGACCTGATTCCGTTCATCGGAAGGTAGCGCAGCGTGCTGGACATGCAGCACATCCAGGCGAGCGCGTTGGCCCTGCTGTTGGGCATGGCGCGCTTGGTGGCGCTGCTGTTCATGCTGCCCTACTACGCCAAACAGGCCAGCTCTGCGCTGGTGCGTGTGGCGATCGCGCTGGCGTTCACCTTGCCGGCGCTGCCCATGCTCATGGCGCAGTACAGCCAGAACCTCGCGCCCGACACCTTGCTGTTCGGGCTGCTGTTCAAGGAAACCCTCATTGGGTTTTGCATGGGTTGGATCATCGCGTTACCGTTCTGGGCGGCGGAAGCCATCGGCTTCATCATTTCCAACCAGTACGGCGCCACGGTGGGCAACACGAACGATGCGCTCACGGGCAACGAGGCATCGCCGTTGGGGGTGTTGTTGCTTCAGTTGTACCTGGTCCTGTTTCTGATGCACGGCGGCGCCAACGCGGTGTTGGAGACGTATTACGCGAGTTATGCCGTGTGGCCGCTGGCCGCCACCTGGCCCTCGCTCGATGCCGGTTTTCCGGCCCATTGGCTCCAGCTTTTCGACGCGATGATGCGCCTGTCCGTGATGCTGGCCGCGCCTGCCATGATCGCCATGCTGCTGGCCGAGATCGGCCTGGCCATCGTCAGCATGTTCGCGCCGCAGTTGCCCGTGTTCTTCCTGGCCATGCCGGTGAAGGCCTGCATCGCGCTCTTCGTGTTGATGATCTATCTCGCCACGCTCATGGGTTACCTGGGGGACCACGCGCGCGCGATGGCGGTGTTTCTGCCGGACCTGGGAAAGCTGGCGCGATGAGCGAGAAGACCGAGAAGCCCACCCCCAAGCGCCTGACCGATGCGCGGAAAAAGGGCGATGTGGCGCACGCCAAGGATGCGTCCAAGGCCTTGATGATCTGGGTCTGCGCAGGCTACCTGCTGTTTTCCGCCAGCCAGCTCACCGACGCCATGCTGTTCCTGATCGAGTGGGCGGGCACGCACGCGAACGGTCCCTTCCGCGAGGTGCTGGCGGCCTTTCTTCGGTTGGCACTGAAGGAGCTGAGTCTGGCGCTGCTGCCTTGGATGTTGATCGTCACCGTGCTGGCGGTCTTTGGTGAACTGATGACCGCAGGGCCGGTGTTTGCCCCGGAAAAGATGAAGTTCAACTTCCAGAAGCTGGATGTCGTGGCGAATGTGAAGAACCTGTTTTCGGCGCGCAACCTCATCGAGGCGCTGAAGTCGGTGGTGAAGGTGGTGGCGCTCACTGCCATCGTGTGGAAGCTGGTCCACGACAACCTGGGGACGCTCATGCTGCTGGCGGGCTCCGGCATCCAGCCGGTGACGGCGGGATTGGGCTTGTTGATCAAGTCCTTGCTGCTGACCACGGCCTTCGTCTTCACTGTCATCGCAGGGTTCGACTGGCTCATTCAGCGCAAGCTGTTCGCCCGCCAGCAGATGATGACCAAGGATGAGGTCAAGCGCGAACACAAGGAGTCCGATGGAGCGCCTGAAATCAAGGGAGAACGGCGAAAGCTGCATCGGGAAATCGTCCAGGGCGGTGGCGGTGGCAAGCGCAAACCCTCGCTGGTGGTCACCAACCCCACGCACCTTGCGGTTGCACTGCTCTACGAGCATGGTGAAACCCCACTGCCCCTGGTGCTGGCCAAGGGCGCGGGTCTGCACGCTCAGGCCATCGTCCGGGATGCGCGCGCAGAGGGCATTCCCATCATCCAGCACATTCCACTGGCCCGTGCGCTGGTCGCGCAGGTGGAGGTGGACGAGCCTGTGCCCGAGCATCTGTTCGAACTGGTCATCGATGTGCTGAAGGCCGTGAAAGAGGTGGCGCCCGCAGAGCGCCCTCGATCCTGAGGTCTGTGGCGGGGTCTTACGTGCGCGGCGTTGGCCTGACCCACCACCAAGCCAGGGCCACGATCACCGTGAAGGCTGTGTACGCCGCCACAAACACCCACCAAGGGGCGTCCCAGTACAGCAGCCTTGAGAGCCAGTGGTCGATGAAACTCTCACGGTAGCTGCTCTGGCCGGCGGCGCGGCGCAGGGCTTGCTCCCACACGGTCAACGGGCACAGCTGGCCCAGCCACGCCTGGGCGGCGATGAAGACCATCAGACCCAGGTGGCCGATCCGCAGGCCCGCATGGCGCACCCAGCGCCAACCGAGGGCGCCGCCCAGGAGCACCAGGGGCAGCAGGCCGACCACGAAGACCACGATGCCCGTGTGCAGCGCCAGCAGCGCGTCGGCCAGCAGGGCGGCGGTGGCGGGGCTGAGGTTCGGGTCCCACATGGTGGCGCCATGGTACGTCGCCGGCCCCACGGCAGGCGAAAAAAAACCGCCAGGGCACGAGGCTCTGGCGGCTGCGCGCATGGCCCGCCGAAGCGGGCGGCGCGGTACTCAATCCTTGGCGGACATGTAGTCGCTGAGCACTTTCCAGCGGCCGTCCGTGATCTGCGACAGGCGCGTGGCGCTGCTGCCCAGGCGCTTGGTGGGGCTGAAGGTCATCTCGGCGCTGCCGAAGATGTCTGGCGGGATCTTCATCGTGTCCATGGCCTTGATGAAGCTGTCGGTGGTCAGGCCGGGGCCGGCCTTGGTGGCGGCGCGGATGAAGGCGTCGATGGAGCCGTAGCCGTACACCGAGAACACCGTGGGTTCTTCGTTGAACTTGGTCTGGTACTTGTTGGCCCAGAAACGCAGGGGCTGCGAGGCTGAGTCCAGGTAGGGGTGTTGCACCGTCATGGCGGCGTAGAAGCCGTTCATCGCAGGACCACCGAGCTTGTGGATGAGGTCGGTGTAGGCCGCACTGGAACCCACGAAGGTGGGGTTGAAGCCCAGGCGTTTCGCGGTGGCGATGCCGCCGATGGTCTCGCGGATGATGGTGCCCATCACCACCAGGTCGCATTGGTCGGCCTGCAGCTTCTGCATCTGCGAGGCGAAGTCGGTGGCGCCCCGCTTGTAGGTGGTCTCCGCCGCGAGCGTCATGCCGGCGGCCTTCAGGCCGTCTTCGGCGCCGCGCTTGACTTCCAGGCCGAACTCGTCGTCCTGGTACATCGCACAGACCTTCTTGGCACCCTTCTCCTTGGCGAGCATGGGCGTGACGATCTTCATCTGGTCGTAGTAGGTGGCGGCGAACGAGTACTTGAGCTTGTGGAAGGGCTCGTACATCTGGCGCGCGGCCGTGATGGGGTAGAAGTTCAGCACGTTCTTCTGGAACTGCACCGGCATCGCCGCCATGTTCTGCGCGGTGCCGATGTGGCCCACCATGGCGAAGATCTTGTCCTGGTTCACGAGCTTCTGCGCGGCCAGCACGGCGTTGCGCGGGTCGTACTTGCTGTCCTCGACGAGCAGCTTGATCTTGCGGCCGTTGATGCCGCCCTGCTCGTTGATCTCGTCCACGCGCAGCAGCATGCCCATGCGCACCTGTTTGCCGAAGCCGGCGATCGGCCCCGAAAGGTCCTGGATCGAGCCGATCACGATTTCGTCCTTGCTCACGCCCTGCGTCTGGGCCAGGGCCGGCCCGGCGGCCAGTGCCAGCACGGCCGCGGCGGTCAGTGTCGTTTTCATCGCTGATGTCTCCTGTAAAGGGTGGTTGACACGGGGATGCGGGATCACTGGTTCACGTAGTCCGACGTCACCTTCCAGCGGCCGTCCTGGATCTGCGACAGGCGCATGGCCATGCTGCCGTAGCGCCGCTGCGGGCTGAAGCGCAGTTCGGGCGAACCGAAGATGTCGGTCGGCACGGTCAGGCTGTCCATGGTCTTGACGAAGCTGTCGGTGGTGAGGTTGGCGCCGGAGCGGCCCGCGGCGCGGGCGAAGATGTCGATGGCGTTGTAGCCGTAGACCGAGAAGACGTTGGGGTCTTCGTTGAACTTGGTCTTGAACTTGTTGGCCCAGAAGCGGATCGGCTGCGAGGCTTCGTCCAGGTAGGGGTGCTGGGTGGTCATGGTGGCGTACAGGCCGTTCATGGCCGGGCCGCCGAGCTTGTGGATGAGGTCGGTGTAGGCCGCCTGCGAGCCGAAGAAGGTGGGGTTGAAGTCGAGCTTGCGCGCGGTGGCGATGGTGCCGATGGTCTCGCGGATGATGGTGCCCAGCACGACGAAGTCGCAATTGGCGGACTTCATGCGAGCCACCTGCGATGAAAAATCGGTGGCGCCGCGCTTGAACGAGGTCTTCTCGACCATCTGCATGTTGACGGCCTTGAGGCCTTCTTCCGCACCGCGCAGCACCTCCAGGCCGAACTCGTCGTCCTGGTAGATCGCGCAGACCGCCTTGGGCTTTTTCTCCTGCACCATGCGGGGCAGGAAGGTGCGCATCTGCTCGTAGTAGGGGCCGATGTTGGCGAACTTGAGCTTGTGGAAGGGCTCGTACATCTCGCGCGCCGCCGTCACCGGCAGGAAGTTCACCACGTTCTTCTGGAACTGCACCGGCATCGCCGCCATGTTCTGTGCCGTGCCCAGGTGGGCGATCATGGCGAAGATCTTGTCCTGGTTGACGAGCTTCTGGGCGGCCAGCACCGCGTTGCGTGGGTCGTACTTGCTGTCCTCGACGAGCAGCTTGATCTTGCGGCCGTTGATGCCACCTTGCTCGTTGATCTCGTCGACACGAAGCACCATGCCCTGCCGCACGGATTTGCCGAAACCCGCCAGGGGGCCGGAGAGGTCCTGGATCGAACCGAGAACGATCTCGTCCTTGCTCACGCCCTGCGTCTGGGCGAAGGCGGCGCCGGCCGACAGGCACAGCGCGAGGGCGATCAGGGTGGGGCGGGCGGTCGTCACGGGCTTGTCTCCTGGGG
>NZ_JBYTAE010000019.1:0-67957 GCF_058787875.1 Hydrogenophaga sp. FW305-3-2-15-A-LB1
GTTCTCCTCCTTTACTTCGCTGCGCCGGCCACCCCGATCGCCGAGGACCTCGTGGTACTCGGTCCGTGGGCGCGCCAGCATTGCTTCGGCTCAGGAGTGCCGGGCGTTCTGCGCAGCGGGGTAAAGGAGGAGGCGGCACCAGCCGCCGGGGGACACCCGCGGAGCAGAGCGCCCGGCGCTCCTGAGCCCGCGAGGTGTCTCACAACCAATCCCCACCCAAAAAGCTCAACCAAAAAAACCGTTTGACGCCCCAATTTGGTACCGGTACCATTCGCATCACCTCCATTTGGTACCGGTACCAAATCGGAGTCCCTTGCCGCAAGATTCCCAACGACAGGAGACAAGACACCATGAAGAAACTGCTGTGCGCGCTCGGCGCGTCCATGACCCTCACCGCGGCCATGGCCTGGCCGGAAAAACCCGTCACCATCATCGTGCCCTTCCCCCCCGGCGGCTCCACCGACCTCATCGCCCGCACCCTGCAACCCAAACTGCAGGAAAAATTCGGCGGCACCTTCGTGGTCGACAACAAGGCCGGCGCCACCGGCACCATCGGCGCCGCGCAGGTCGTGCGCTCCGCACCCGACGGCCACACCCTGCTCGTCGCCTCCCTCGGCCCCTACGTCATCGCGCCCCACCTCACCAAAGTCCCCTACGACGCCACCAAGGAGATGGACTACATCACCGTCGCCGTGCAGGCGCCCAACGTGCTCGTCGTGCCCGCCGCCTCGCCGCACAAGAGCATGGCCGACGTGCTCGCGTTCCAGAAAGCCAACCCCGGCAAGATGACCTTCGCCTCCTCTGGCAACGGCAGCAGCGACCACCTCACCGCCGAGCTCTACTGGCAGCAGACCAACACCACCGGCGTGCACGTGCCCTACAAGGGCGGCGGCCCCGTGATGACCGACCTGCTGGGCAACCAAGTGGACTCGTCCTTCATGAACATCAACACCGCCATGCCGCAGATCAAGGCCGGCAAGCTGCGCGCGCTCTCCATCACCAGCGCCCAGCGCTCGCCCCTGCTGCCCGACGTGCCCACGCTGCAGGAACTCGGCATCAAGGACGCCAACGTGTATTCCTGGCAGGCCGTCTCTGGCCCCAAAGGCATGCCGGCCGACCTGAAGAACAAGCTGCAGGCCGCCATCAAGGACGCGCTCAACGACCCCGCCATCAAGCCCAAGCTGCTCGAGCTGGGCTTCGAGATCGTGGCCAACACGCCCGAGCAGTTCACCGCCTTCCAGGCCAGCGAGTTCGCGCGCTGGAAAAAACTGATCGAAGCCCGCAATATCAAGGCAGATTGACCCGCTCATGCTGAACCCCGCCACCGTGTCCTCCACCCCCCGCGTCACCGAGCTGCGCGTCGTTCCCGTCGCGGGCCGCGACGGCATGCTGCTCAACCTGAGCGGCGCGCACGCGCCGTTCTTCACGCGCAACATCCTCATCCTCACCGACAGCGCCGGGCGCACCGGCGTGGGCGAGGTGCCCGGTGGCGAGAAGATCCGCCAGACGCTGGAGGACGCGCGCGAGCTGGTGGTGGGCCAGCCCCTGGGGGCGCACCAGAAGGTGCTGCAGCAGCTGCAGACCCGATTCGCCGACCGCGACGCGGGCGGGCGCGGGCTGCAGACCTTCGACCTGCGCACCACCATTCACGCCGTGACGGCGGTGGAATCGGCCCTGCTGGACCTGCTCGGCCAGCACCTGGAGGTGCCCGTGGCCGCGCTGCTCGGCGAAGGCCAGCAGCGCGACGCGGTGGAGATGCTGGGCTACCTGTTCTTCGTCGGCGACCGGAAAAAAACCAGCCTGCCATATGCCAGCGAGCCCGACGCCGACAACCCCTGGAGCCGCCTGCGGCACGAGACCGCGATGACGCCCGAGGCCGTGGTGCGCCTGGCCGAGGCCGCGCGCGAGCGCTACGGCTTCAACGACTTCAAGCTCAAGGGCGGTGTGCTGCGCGGCGAGCAGGAAGTGGAAGCCGTCACCGCGCTGCACGAGCGCTTTCCGCAGGCGCGCGTCACGCTCGACCCCAACGGCGGCTGGCTGCTCAAGGACGCGATCCGCCTCATGCGCGACATGCGCGGCGTGGTCGCCTACGCCGAAGACCCCTGCGGCGCGGAAGAGGGCTTCTCGGGCCGCGAGGTGATGGCCGAGTTCCGCCGCGCCACCGGCCTGCCCACGGCCACCAACATGATCGCCACCGACTGGCGCCAGCTCAGCCACGCGCTGGCGCTGCAGAGCGTGGACATCCCGCTGGCCGACCCACACTTCTGGACCATGGCCGGCAGCGTGCGCGTGGCGCAGACCTGCCGCGACTGGGGCCTGACCTGGGGCTCGCACTCCAACAACCATTTCGACGTCTCGCTCGCGATGTTCACCCACGTGGGCGCGGCCGCGCCCGGCAAGGTCACCGCGATCGACACGCACTGGATCTGGCAGGATGGCCAGCGCCTGACGAAGGAACCGCTGAAGATCGTGGACGGTCATGTGCAGGTGCCGAAGAAGCCCGGCCTGGGCGTCGAACTCGACATGGCCGAGGTGGAGAAGGCGCACCGGCTCTACATGGAACATGGCCTGGGCGCGCGCGACGACGCGATCGCCATGCAGTTCCTGATCCCGAACTGGACCTTCAACCCCAAGCGCCCGGCGCTGGACCGCTGACCATCCCCCGACCCACCTGCAAAGAAGAAGGAACCTGATGAGACCCAACCGTCTGCGTGAAATCTGGGCCCGTGGCGGCGCCGTGGCCAACGGCTGGCTGGCCATTCCCAACAGCTTTTCCGCCGAGACCATGGCGCACCAGGGCTGGGACTCGCTGACCATCGACCTGCAGCACGGCGTGGTGGACTACCAGGCCATGGTGGGCATGCTGCAAGCCATCTCCACCACCGACACCGTGCCCGTGGTGCGCGTGCCCTGGCTGGAGCCCGGCATCCTCATGAAGACCCTGGATGCGGGCGCCTACGCGGTGATCTGCCCGATGGTGAACAGCCGCGCGGACGCCGCGAAGCTGGTGGCGTACACACACTACGCGCCGCGCGGCACGCGCAGCTTCGGCCCGGTGCGCGCGCTGCTCTACGGCGGTGCCGATTACCCCAAGCACGCGAACGACACCATCGTCACCTTCGCCATGATCGAGACCGCGCAGGCGCTGGACAACCTGGAAGAGATTCTTTCCACGCCCGGGCTGGACGCGATCTACATCGGCCCGTCCGACCTCTCGCTCGCGCTCGGCTGCAACCCGACCTTCGACGACCTCGACCCCAAGGCCGCCGCCGCCGTGGAGCACATCCTGGCGCGCGCCAAGGCGCACGGCCTGGTGGCCGGCATCCACAACGGGTCGCCCGAAGCGGCCGCGCGCCGCATCGCCATGGGCTTCCAGTTCGTCACCATCAGTTCGGACGCGCGCCTCATGGCCGCCGGCTCGCAGCAGGTGCTGTCCACGCTGCGCGCCTCGCAACCCAAGGCCACGCCCGACGGTTACTGAGCGCCTCCCCCACCCCTCTTTTCAAGGAAGTTTCATGAAGATCGGATTCATCGGCCTGGGCATCATGGGCACGCCCATGGCCCTGCACCTCGTCAACGCCGGCCACTCGCTGTACGTGCACACGCGCAGCCAGGTGCCCGAAACCATCCAGGCCGCCGGTGGCGTGCGCTGCGAGAACGCCGCCGCCGTGGCGAAAGAGGCCGAGGTGATCTTCACCATGGTGCCCGACACGCCCGATGTGGAGGCCGTGCTGTTCGGCGAGAACGGCGTGGTGCAGGGCCTCAGCAAGGGCAAGGTGGTGGTCGACATGAGCTCGATCTCGCCCATGGCCACCAAGGAATTCGCGAAGAAGATCAACGCGCTGGGCTGCGACTACGTCGATGCGCCAGTGTCGGGCGGCGAGGTCGGCGCCAAGGCCGGCTCGCTCACCATCATGTGCGGTGGCGACGAGGCCGTGTTCGAGCGCGTGCGCCCCCTGCTGGAACTGATGGGCAAGAACATCACGCTGGTGGGCGGCAACGGCGACGGCCAGACCACCAAGGTGGCCAACCAGATCATCGTGGCGCTCAACATCGCGGCGGTGAGCGAGGCCCTGGTGTTCGCCAGCAAGGCCGGTGCCGACCCGGCCAAGGTGCGCCAGGCGCTGATGGGCGGTTTCGCGGCCAGCCGCATTCTCGAGGTGCACGGCGAGCGCATGATCAAGCGCACCTTCAACCCGGGCTTTCGCATCAAGCTGCACCAGAAGGACCTGAACCTCGCGCTGCAGGGCGCGAAGGAACTCGGCGTGGGCCTGCCGCAGACCGCCAGCGCCGCCCAGCTCATGGGCGCCTGCGCCGCGAACGGCCTGGCCGACCTGGATCACTCGGCGCTGGTGAAGGCGCTGGAGCTGATGGCCAACCACGAGGTGGCCAAGGGCTGACGCCGCCCCTGGTGGCTACGCCGACGTGAAGGCGTAGCCGTTGCCCTCGGCCTGGATGCGGCCGAACGCCGGGAAGGGGAAGTGGTACCCGCCCACGATGCCCTGGTCCGCTGCTGCGCGCGCCAATGCCGCGCGGCGCGAGGCGCGGGCCAGTTCAGGGTCCATGTCGAACTGCACCTGCCAGTCCGGGTTGCGGGTGAACAGCGCGGGGTAGTGCGCCGCGTCGGCCAGGTAGGTGAAGTTCGCGCTCGAGCCGCGCAGCGAGAACAGCGTGTGCCCCGGTGAATGGCCGTAGGCGGCGATGCTGTCCACCGCACCGAGCAACCGGTCTCCGGGTGTGAAGCGCTGCAGCTTGTCGGCCGGGTAGCCGTCCAGCACGCGGCGCGCGTTCACGAAGCCCGGCTTGGCGCCCGGCGCCGCCGCTTCCAGGCGCTTCGGGTCCATCCAGAAGTCGAACTCCGGCGTGGGCACCAGCACCGTGGCGTTCGGGAACACCAGGCCGCCGTCCTTGCGGCGCAGGCCGCTTACGTGGTCGCCGTGCAGGTGGCTCAGCAACACCGTGTCGATGTCCGCCGGGCCCAGGCCGGCGCCGCGCAGGTTCTCCAGCAGGCGCCCGGTGTTGGGCGGCCCGTTGTCGGCGAAACCCGTGTCGATGAGGCAGCGCTTGCCGTCCACGATCAGCAGGAAGGCGTTGTAGGGCACGTCGATGTACTCGGTGGGCAGTTGCTGCGAGGCCAGCACGGCTTTCACCTGCTCCAGCGGCGCGTTGCGCACGAACTCTTCGCCCAGCGGGCGGCGCACCACGCCGTCGTTGAGCGCGAGCACCTCGGCCGAACCGAGCGAGAACCGCCGCCAGCCCTGGGTGGGCAGGGGCGCCGTGCCCAGGTTGCCGCTGCCCTGCGACCAGGCCGAGCCGAAAGCGAGCGCGGTGGCACTCGCCGCACCCCAAAGAAGGAAATCTCGCCGGGTGGAGGTGGTCATGGTCAGTCGGCCTTCACGTTGCCGCGCTGGATCACCTTGGCCCAGCGGGGAATCTCGCGCGCGATCAGCTGCGCGAAAGCCTGCGGCGTGGTGGGCGTGGGCACGGCGCCTTCGATCGCCAGCGCGCGCGCCACCTCGGGCGAGGTCAGGGCCTTGTTGATCTCGCTGTTGTAGAGCGCGATCAGCGGCGCGGGCAGGCCGGCCGGGGCCACGATGCCGTACCACTGGTCGGCGTCGAAGCCGGGGTAGCCGCTCTCGGCGACCGTGGGCACGTCGGGCAGGGCCGGCATGCGCTGCGGGCTGGAGACCGCCAGCGGCCGCAGGCGCCCGCTGCGAATGTGGGCGATCAGGGCCGGCGAGCCGGTGAAGATCGCCTCCACCTGGCCGCCCAGCACATCGCTCACGGCCGGCGCCGCGCCCCGGTAGGGGATGTGCGGCATGAAGATGCCGGCTTCCTGCTTGAGGTACTCGAAAGTGATGTGGGCCGCGCTGCCATTGCCGCCCGACGAGTAGTTGAGCCGGCCCGGCTCGGCCTTGGCCTTGGCGATGAAGGCCTTGAAGTCGGTGGCGGGAAACTTCTCGTTGACCACCAGCACGTTGGGCACGCGGGCCACCAGCGCCAGCGGGGCGAAGCTCTTGACCGGGTCGTAGGGCAGCTTGGGGTAGATCGAGGGGTTGATCGCCAGCGTGCCGATGTGGCCCATCATGATCGTGGCGCCGTCCGGTGCCATGCGGGCCACCTCGCCCGCGCCCACCGAGCCGGCCGCGCCGCCCTTGTTCTCGATCACCACCGTGATGCCCAGTTGCGTGGCCAGCCGCGCGCCGATCGCGCGCCCCAGGATGTCGGTGGAGCCGCCGGGGGGGAAGGGCACCACCAGCTTGATGGTCTTGGGCAAGGAGGCCTGAGCCTGCGCGCGGCCGACGGCCAGGCCGGCGGCGGTGGCCAGCACCAGTTGGCGCCGGGTGATCCGGGGGACTGAAAAGGTCATGAGATTCTGTTTATAGGAGAACGGGTTGAAACGCCACCCAGTGTCGCGGCTGGCCGCCGGCGCCACAACTGCAATATGCTTGGCCCGAATTGCAATCTGCTTATGACAGCATGGACCCACACGACGACCCGCTGACCCGGTTGCGCGCGCTGCGCACCGTGGAAGCCACGCACGAAGGTGGCAGCGCGGCCGTGGCCGCGCAGACCCTGCACTGCTCCACCTCCACCGTCTCGCGCACCATCCAGCAGACCGAGCAGGCCTTGCGGGTGGCCCTGTTCGAGCGCGGCACCCGGGGCATGGTGTGCACGACCGCCGGGCTGGCGGTGGTGCGCGGCTGCGCGGCCATGCGCGCCGAGCTGGTGCTGAGCGCCTCGGAAAGCACCCCGCAGGATCCTCGGCCGGAGCCCCTGCGGCGCCAGGTGGAGAGCCTGTTCCGCGTGCTCACGGTGCCCATGCTGCGCTGCTTCGTGGCCTGCACCGAGCTGGCCAACGAAACGCTGGCCGCGCGCTCGCTCGGCCTGTCGCAGCCGGCGGTCAGCCAGCAGCTGCGGTCCCTGCACCAGGCCTATGGCCGCGCCTTGATGCAGCGCACCCAGCGGGGCCTGCGCCTGACACGCGACGGCGAGCGGGTGTTGGCGCCGCTCAAGCGCGTGCTCAACATCCTGCGCGTGCTCCAGGAACAGATGTCCGCCTACCGGGGCGAGGCCATGGGGCGCCTGCACCTGGGCGTGCTGCCCATGGCCAGCACCTCGCTGGCGCCGCGCGCCCTGGCCGGGCTGCTGCAGCGCATGCCCAAGGTGGTGGTGACCGTGAGCGACGGCACCTACGACGCCATGGCCCGGCAGCTCAAGACCGGTGACCTCGACATGATTCTTGGTCCCCTGCGCGGCGAGCTCGTGGCGCCCGAGCTGGAAGAGCGCGAGCTGTTCCGGGAATCGCTGATCGCGGTGGTGCGCCAGGGCCATGCGCTGGCCTCGGCGGGGCGGCTGCGCTCCCTGCGCCAGTTGCGCCACCAGGCCTGGATCGCGCCGCTGGAAAACACGCCGGCCCATGCCGCGTTCGAGCGTGCGTTCCGCGCCGCCGGCGCGCCCTTGCCCCAGGCCTCGTTCCACGCCAACAGCCCGCCGCTGGTGCGCGCGCTGCTGATGAAGAGCGACCACATCGCGCTGATGTCGCCATTGCAGGTGCAGGAAGATCTGGCAAGTGGCGCGCTGGTGCGGGTGCCGGTGACGTTGCACGAAGTGGACCGCCGCATCGGCATCACCGTGCGGCGGGCCTTCGCCTGGCCACCGTCCTGCGTCTACCTGTGGGAGCAGCTCAACGCGCTGACGCCGTTCGAGCGAACCCAGGTGGGCGACGCAGGCACTTAGGTCTGCGCTGTCTTTCGCGAGAGCTGGCCCAGCGCGGCGAGCGTTTCGGACAACTTGTCGGACGGCACGAACAGATGGTCGTGATAAAAGCCGGAGACCACGTTGCAGGGGATCGATGCCGCCGCCAGCACGCTGCAGACTCGCGCGAGAAAGCCCACGGCTGCCAGCGAGGAGTGCACGGACAAGGTGATCAAAACGGACTCGAATTGAAAGGCGATGCCCAGCGCCTGGGCCTGCTCCTTGGGCACGATGGCCGTCAGGCCTTCCGCTTCCTGCATGGTGCAAACCGGTTCGAGTCCGTCGAGTAGCGAGGCATCGCGGAGGGTGCACCGGTGCGAGACCGTTGACTGTACAGGCGAGGAGAGAGGTTGATGCTGAACAGAGAGCAATTGGAGACGTTTGCGTCGGTCGTCGAGCATGGGAGCTTTGATCGTGCTGCCGCGGTGCTCAACGTGACCAAGGGTGCAGTGTCACAGCGCATCAAGGCGCTGGAGGACTCGCTTTCTAACGTGCTCCTGGTGCGCGCCAAGCCCGTGGTTCCCACGTCGTCCGGGGAGACACTGATGCGCCGCGTCAAGATGCTTCGACTGATTGAGGAAGCCGTGTTGACCGATCTGGTGCCCACGAGCTGC
The DNA here is from genome assembly GCF_058787875.1 of Hydrogenophaga sp. FW305-3-2-15-A-LB1. Taxonomy (NCBI): domain Bacteria; kingdom Pseudomonadati; phylum Pseudomonadota; class Betaproteobacteria; order Burkholderiales; family Comamonadaceae; genus Hydrogenophaga; species Hydrogenophaga sp. FW305-3-2-15-A-LB1. Next base: position 8,373 of record NZ_JBYTAE010000019.1, read on the forward strand.
GAGAAGAAGGCGGTCCCGGTCGCGATCGCCGTCAATGCCGATTCTTTGGCGACGTGGTTCTCTCAAGCGCTTTGGCGGATTCTTGAGACGAAACGCATCGCGCTGGAGTTGGTGATCGATGACCAGGATCACACCATGGAACGGCTCATCAAGGGGGAGGTGATCGGCTGCATCTCCACCAAGTCGGATGCCATGCCCGGGTTCGTTGCCGAGCCGCTGGGACACATGGAGTACCGGTGCTACGCCACGCCGCAGTTCTCGGCCCGACACTTTCCGAATGGGCTTGGCCTTCAGGCCGTGCTGGATGCACCCGCCGTCCTCTTCAACAGGAAGGACTCGCTGCACGACGACTTTCTGGAGAAGGTGTTCGGCTTTCAGGTTGCACGGTATGTGAAGCACTATCTTCCGGCTCCGAACACTTTGCGCGAAGCGATCCTGAGGGGGGTGGGCTATGGCCTCCTGCCGGCGGAGCAGGCGAAGGGTGATGTCGTGACGTCCACGTTGATCGAGCTGACCCCGGGTCAAGTCATGAAGGTCGTTCTCTATTGGCATCGATGGGAAGTCGAGCCGCCTGTCTTTCAGGAGATGACGCGCGTTGTTGTCAACGCCGCGCGTGCCACGCTGACGCAGGGGCCGTCGAAATAGAGGCGCTCAGGATGGCAGTTTCCTGAGCTTCCCCGCGATGGCGACAATGCAAAAAACGGAGGCGGATGCAACCAATCCAGCCAGCAGCGAAGCGAGATCCCCGTCCGTGAAACGAGCCCCCGCCCACGCCAACAGGTAGACACCAGCAGAAGCCACGAAGCCAGTCCCCATGATGAGGGAGGCTTGTGATGCGGTCAGCTTCCAGTTCGCAAGCAGAGCGACGAACACGATTGCGATGCTGCCGATGTAGATCACGTTCACTGAAACCATCGTTGCGACGATCCCTTGCCCGCGTGCGGCCAGCGCTGTTGCCATTCCCAGTGCGACAAGACTCGCCCGGATGCCGCTGACGAACTCGATGCCTTGAGTTGCCGAGTCCAACGCTTCGGTCATGGCTCGCGTGATGGCGGCCCCCGATCCCAGTGCGGCGGCAGACAAACCCAACAACAGCGTGCTGCCGATGGCCGCACCGAGATGGCCGACCTCTTGAGCCAAGATGAACGGGATGATCTGTTTCGCATCGGAGAGGTTCGTGAGATGGCCGCCTTCCTTGAACCCGAGCACGACCGACGCGGGAAGAAAGCTCACGGCGATCAGACACCCCGCAGCAATGAGGCAACCCCACACGGCGCCAGAGGCTCGCCTGGCCGCCAGAAGGAACTGGTGGTAGTCGGCGCCCGTGCACACCAGCGCGGCAACCGCGACCGAGATGGACACCATGGCGCCAACGCCCAACAAGGGCGCGTCAGCGATGAACCTCTGTGGGCTTTTCAGGTAGATGGCGCCACCGTTGCCATTGATCAATGCGAGGACGAGAACCACGCCACTTGCCAACAAGAAGACAGAGAGCACGGCAGAGGCGGTCCTCAAATTCAGCCGGGATGCAATCAGGATGCAAAGCAACACGAGCGCGTAGGCTGCGATCGCGCTCAATCCCAGCAGGTTGAGGATGGCAACGCCACCATGGATTTGTGCCGCCAGCACCCCGGCCATCCAGATCACCGACAAGAGGGCCACAGCCTGTCTGGAGCGCTCCCCAAAGGCTGCCCCAAAGAAGTCCCAGATGGACATGCCGGATCGCCACAACCGGGCCGCGAAAAAAGTGAGCAAGAGCATGCCGAAGGCGGTGGCCAGGCCGTAGATGCTGCCGCCCATGCCATAGGTCATCGCCATTTCGCCTGAGCCCAACAGGAATCCGATGCCGTAGCTCGCCGACACGAGCAATGCAGCGACTTGCAAAGCGCTCAATGTCCGGCGCACGCTGCAGCCTTGAAAAACCGATCCGCTCCTGCTTCGATGCAGACCCGATTTCGTGGGCCAATGCCAGGGTGGATGCCCCTCCTCATGCGCACGAGGGCCGGTACAGAGCTGTGCTCCGTTGCAGTTCTTCCAGAATGGCGCTTCTCTGAATCATGGGCTTCTCCGAGAGATCCCTTGGCCCTGGATGGGCCTTTCGGGGTGCGCGCATTCTCTTGGTGCCGGTGGTCTACGAGGCCTTTTTTCTCATCGGTTTAGAAAATTTGAGAAAGAGGCAAAAGAATTGAACACGCCTGCCTTCTCACGTTCAACCAAGGAAAGTGAGTCTCTTCCTAGGCCATCAACCCAGCCGCGCGCAGGAACGCATCGTTCTCTTCCACCGTGCCCACGGTCACGCGGAAGCAGCCCTGCAGGCCGTGCAGGCGGTCCTGCCGGCGCACCAGCACGCCGCCGGCGAGCAGTTGCGCATGCGCCTGGGCCGCGTCGGGTGTGCGCACGAGCAGGAAGTTGGCGTGCGAGGGCAGGGGCCGCCAGCTCGGGTGGCCTTGCAAGGCGGTGAACAGGCGCTCGCGTTCGCGCAGGGTTTGCGCCACGCGCTCTTTCACGTAGCCGGGGTGCTCCAGCGCCACTTGCGCGCACACCGTCTGCAGCACCGACACGCCAAACGGCGGCACCAGCTTGCGCAGCTGGCGCGCCACGCCGTCGGAGGCCAGCGCGTAGCCCATGCGCAGGCCGGCCAGGCCCCAGGCCTTGGAGAGCGTGCGCAGCAGCACCACGTGCGGGTGGCGGCGCGCGAGTTCGCGCGCATCGTGTTCGGTGAAATGGTGGTAGGCCTCGTCGATGACGAGCAGCCAGCCGTGGCCGCTGGCCTGCGCGAGCCGCTCCAGTTCGTCGAGTTCGCACAGCGAGCCGGTGGGCGCGTGCGGGCGGGGCAGGTAGATCACGCCCTGCGGCGCGGGGCCCGGTGAGGTGCCCAGGGCGGCGATCACGGCATCGATGTCGATCGAGGTGTCGTCGCGCAGCGGCACTTCGGTGAGGGTGGCGCCGAGCAGTTCCGCGTCCAGGCCGTAGAGCGCGAAGTTGGGTTTGACGGTGACGACGCGCCCGCCGCCCAGCGCGCTGAGCTGGATCAGCAGGGCGATCAGCACGTTGCTGCCGGTGGTGACCACGGTGCCTTCGGGCGACCAGCCTTCGTGCCGCGCCATCGCTTCGCACAGGGCTTCGGCGTTGAGGTCGGTGTAGCGGTGCCAGGGCAGCTGGCGCAGGCGCTCGAGCGCGAGGTCTTTCAGTTCGTCGGGGAAGTCGGCGAAGGATTCGTTCTGGTCGAGCTTGATGGGCGCCGTGATCGGGGAGAAGGGGTAGTCGGGGCTGGCGAGGACGGCGGGGCGGACAGGAGGCAGCGGGTTCATTCGGCGGTGGCGGGTTCGGTCAGGGTGAGCAGGATGTCGGCGTACCAGGCGCAGTTCAGGCCCAGCGACTCGTCGAGCACGAGGTCGCGGTTGCCCATGTCCATGCGCGAGGAGTGCACGCCCAGCAGCTTCCAGGGCAGGGCGGCGGTGGCGGATGTGGGTTGGGTGTCGCGCATGACCACGGCCGCGCCGCTGGTGCCCCGGTGGGTGCGCGCGTCGGTCAGGAAGAAGCCCTGGGCCTGAAAGCGGATGCCGAAGGGCGAGGCGATGGCCGCGTGGCGCAGCACCGGCAGGTGGTGCACCACGTCGTGGAAGCCGAGCGGAAAACCCACCACCATCAGCGAGGTGTCGGCGGGCACGGCGTCGAAGGCGGTCTGCAGGTGGGCCGGTGTGAAGGCGCGCACCACGGCCTCGGCGGGGAAGGCGCCGCGGTCGAGTTCGATCACCGCCACGTCGATCTCACCACCGCTGTCCTCGCCCTGGTGCCAGACGGCGAGGCCGTCCACGTACAAGGGCACCGAGAAGCCGGTGGAGACCGTGAGGTTGACCGCGTCCATGTGCAGGCCGATCTCGATGCGGTCGGGCCGGTGGTCGGTGGCCTCGTCGATCAGCACGTGGCGGCTGGTGACGAGGTACAGGCGCGCGTCGCGCTCGAAGAAGAAGCCGCTGGCGTTGGTCAGCGGCTGGGTGCCCACGAAGGTGGAGACCTGGGGCGCGGCCAGGAACAGCGGGTCCACCAGCACGGGGGCGGTGGCGGGGGCCGGGGCCTTGGCGACGGCCTTGGGCGCGTGGCGGGTGTGTTTGCTCATCGGTCCAGTGTGGCAGGTTTCGTGGGCGTTTCCGTGCCGGGCATCCGGCGGAACTGGCGCGAGACGAAGGCCCAGGCCATGCGCGAGGCATCGGGCCCCCGGGCGTCGCTGTAGGGCTGGCTGGCCGTGCCGCCGCTCCACGCATGGCCCAGCCGGGGCACCTCCACCAGGCTGACCAGGGCGCGGCCGCGCTGCTTGAAATCGGTCACCGTCATGGGGTGGCGCTGGCCACGCCGCAGTTCGCGGGGCGCGCCGGCGGTGGCGCCGAGTTGCCCGGCCCACAGCCGCGCCACGGCCGCGCCGTTGCTGGGCGAGACCACGGCGTCGCTGCCGCCCTGGATGACCAGCAGTGGTGGCCAGCGCTCGGCCGCGGGGGCGGCGGGCGCTTCGCCTGGCGGCGCTGGCAGGCGGCGCCCGCGCATGGCGGCGAGCGCGGTGGCGGTGGATTCGGCCACCCCGGGCGCCACGCCCGAGTGCATCACCACGGCCTGGAAGCGCGCGGGCTCGCGCGTGGCCAGCAGCGCCGCCATGCCAGCGCCGGCCGAGAGGCCGGCCAGCGCGATGCGCGCGGGGTCCACCGGGTAGAGCAGGGTGGCCTGGTCGATCATCGCGAGGATGAGCGAGGCCTCGGCCTGGGCGCGGCCGCTGCGCGTGTCGTACCAGTTCCAGCAGCGCTGGGGGTGGGCCAGGCGGTCCTGCTCGGGGTAGAGCACCAGAAAACCTTCGCGGCGCGCCAGGGCGTTCATGCGCGTGCTGGCCGCGAAGCCCGCACTGTCCTGGCCGCAGCCGTGCAGCATCACCAGCAGCGGCACCTTCCCTTGGGCAGGCAGGTCGGGCGGGCGGTAGAGCCGGTAGCGCCGCGCGCCGCCGGGGCCCAGGGCCAGGCCGGGCAGCCAGTCGCCCGGGCCGGTGGCCACGCCGCGCGTCGCCTTGGCCCGCGCCACCCGGGGGGCGCGCGGCAGTTGTCGGGCCGCGCGCGCCATCGCGCGCAGGTTGCGGTTGAAGGCCTTGACCCAGGTGGACGTGGCGCGCCGGCGTGCCACGGCGTCAGCCCCTGCGGCGCGGCAGCGGCGCCGGGCTCAGGCGCATCTGGGCGCCCAGGCAACGGACAGGTTCACCGGGCGCAGCACGTCGATGCGCGCGGGCCCCAGGAGGTCGTGCAGGGACAGGCCGTGGAGGTCGATCATGCGCAGTGGGGGTGGCAAAGCGGGCAAAAGTTCAGTTTTACGGCCTGTCGTGGCCAAGGGATGGTCCGAAACCGCCCTTGATGGTGACAGAATGTTTTGATGGCAGATGGGATGCGGGGCAATTCGGGACTCGAAGGGAGGCTCGCTGGACAGGGTGCTGTCCTCGGGTGGTGGCTGCGCGCCCGCGCGGCCTTGGGCTGGCTGACCTGTGTGGGCGCGCTGGCGGGTCTGATGGCCTGCAGCGAGCCGCCCCAGCCACCGCTGGTGGTCGGTCTCAACACCTGGGTCGGCTACGACCCGCTGGTGCTCGCGCGCGACCGGGGCCTGGCCGATGCGAAGCAGGTGAAGGTGGTGGAGCTCATCTCCAGCGCGGAGGCCCTGCGCCATCTGCGCAACGGTTTGCTGGACGCGGCGGGCCTCACCATGGACGAGGCCCTGCGCCTGGTCGACGGCGGCTTCGACGTGCGCATCGTCGCGCTGCTCGACACCTCGGCCGGTGCCGACGTGGTGGTGGCCGCGCCGCGCATCACGAGTCTGCAGAAACTGCGCGGTGAACACATCGCGGTGGAAGACGCCACCGTGGGCACGCTGATGCTCGAACGCCTGCTGCGCAAGGCGAACCTGCGGCGCGAGGACGTGACCGTGTTGCGCATGGACGCCACGCAGCACAAGACGGCGCTGCTGAGCGACCGCGTGGCCGCGGCGGTGAGCTACGCGCCGATCGACGGGCCGATCCAGGCCCTGGGCTACCGCGCCATCTTCGACAGCCGCCAGATGCCGGGCGAGATCGTCGACGTGCTGGTGGTGCGGGGCGAGGTGTTGCGCCAGCGCCCCGAGGCGGTGGACGCGCTGATGGCGGCCTGGGCCGCCGGCCTCAACGTGATGCGGCTGGACCCGGGTGGCGCGGCCACCTCGCTGGCGCCCGGCGCCGACCTGACACCCGCGCAATACCAGGCGGTGCAGCGGGGGCTGCGCTTCTATTCACCCGAAGAATCGCTGGCCATGCTCACCGGCAACCCACCCCCGCTGGCGCAGCAGGGCGAGGGCGTGGCCCGCCTGCTGGTGGAACTCGGGGTGCTGCGCTCGGCCCCCAACTGGGCAGCGCTGATCGACACCACGCCGGCGCTGCGCGCGCCGACCGCGGGGCCCTTGCCATGAAGCCGGTGACCCGCCTGCTCTCCCTTCCCGCGCGCTGGCTCGCGCCTTTTCTGCTGGCCGCCTTCGCCCTCACGACCACGGGCGTCAACCTGGCGATGCAGTGGCGCGAGGTCGATCAGCAGGTGACCGACAGCGAGACCCGGCGCCTGCGCGAACGCCTGGGCGTGGAGCAGAGCCGGCTGAGCGCCGAGACCGGCAACGCCAACACGCTGCTGGTGCGCCGGCTCGTGGGCGGGCTGGGCCTGTACAGCGGCATGCAGCACGCCTACCTGATCGATGCGCGCGGCGTGGTGCTGGCGTCGCTGATGCGCACCGACATCGGCCTGCCGTTCGCCGATCTGCAGGGTCTCTACCCCGAGCTCGAGGGCGTGAAACCCCTGTTGGCCGAGCCCATGGCCGGCGCCACCCTGCAGGTGGGGCGCGCGGCGGGTTCATCCCTCCTGTTTGGCCGGGCGGCGCTGGAGCCGGGACACGAGTTGCTCACCGTCGTCGACCTGAGCCAGCCCATGGCCGTGCGCTTCGTGGGCATGCGCTCGCAGGTGCTGCGCGAGAGCCTGGTGCTGCTCGTGCTGGTGGCCTTGCTCGCGCTGCTCCTGCACTGGGTCTGGTTCCGGCGCGCCGAGCAGCTGGCCCGTGCCCTGACCTCCATGGGCGAAGGCCAGTTGCAGGCGCGCACCGGGCTGCAGGGGCGCGACGAACTCGCGCTGATCGGCGCCGCCGCCGACCGCATGGCCGAGCGCCTGCAGGCCAGCCACGCGCAGCTGCAGCGCATGAACGACGTGGTGGACCGCTCGCCGCTGGTGGTGATCGAGTGGGACAACGTGATCGGCTGCCCGATCCGCTACGTGAGTCCCTCGATCGCCCAGTGGGGCTACGCGCCCGAGCCGCTGCTGCAGGGCCGCATGACCTACGACGACCTGATCCACCCCGACGACGTGGGCCAGGTCAACGCCGAGATCGACGGCTACCTGAAGCGCGGGCCGGACACCTACCGCCAGGAATACCGCCTGCGCTGCGCCGATGGCCGCTGGATCTGGATCGACGACCGCAGCGCGCTCACCCGCAACGCCGAAGGCCAGGTCACGGCCATCAGTGGCGTGCTGCTGGACATCACGGTGCAGAAGGAAGCGCAGATCGCGCAGCGCGAGCAGGCCGAGTTCCAGCGCCTGTTCTACGAGCTGCCCCTGATCGGCATGGCGATTTCCTCGCCCCACAGCACCAGCTGGCTGCAGGTCAACGACCGGCTGTGCCAGATCCTGGGCTATCCGCGCGAGGAGCTGCTGCAGCGGACCTGGTCCGAGATGACCCCGGCGCCCGATCTGGAGCGCAACCTCGCGCTGCTCGACCGCATGAAGGCCGGCCTGACCGACAGCTACCAGATGCACAAGCGCTTCGTGCGCCGGGACGGCAGCTTCGTGCACACCGAGATCCATGTGCGCGCGGTGCGCGAGCCCGACGGCGCGCTCAAGCACCTGTTCTCCATCGTGCAGGACATCACCGAGCGGCTGCAGACCAGCCAGGCCCTGAGCGACCAGAAAGGCCTGCTGGAGCAGGCCGAGGCCATGGCCGGCCTGGGCAGCTGGCTGTACGACTCGCACACCAAACACATCTGGTGGTCGCGCCAGATGTACCGCAACATCGGCCGCGACATCGCGCAGGGCCCGCCGCCCACCCTCAAGGACTACCTCGACTGCCTGCACCCGGACGACCGCGAGCGCGTGGCGCGTTTCATGCGCGCCCTGCCGAGCAACCGGGGCCGCCTGCACGCCGAGTTCCGCCGCCACCCCTCGCTCGGGCCCGAGCGCTGGTTCCGGGGCGGCGTCGAATGCCGCGCGCTGGCGGAAAACGCCGGCCACCACTACAGCGGCACCCTGCTCGACATCACGCAGATCAAGCAGGCGCAGATGAACCTGGAGCGCATCAACGCCCGGCTGGAGCAGCGCGTGGCCGAGCGCACCGAGCAGCTCAGCGCGGCCAACCGCGAACTCGAAGCCTTCTCGTACACCGTCTCGCACGACCTCAAGGCGCCGCTGCGTGGCATCGACGGCTACAGCCAGCTGCTGCAGGAAGAGCACAGCGAGCGGCTGGACGACGAAGGCCGGCAGTTCATTGGCCGCATCCGGCGCGGCGTGCAGCAGATGGGCGCCCTGATCTCGGACCTGCTGGACTACTCTCGCATGGAGCGCCGCACCATGGAACACCAGGCGGTGGAATTGCGCCCGCTGCTGGACCTCGTGCTCGAAGGCCACGCGGCCGACATCGCGGCCGCCCGCACCGAGCTGCGCCTGCAGCTCGAGCCCATGACCCTGCAGCTGGACCGCGAGGGGCTCGCGGTGGTGCTGCGCAACCTGGTCGGCAACGCCATCAAGTTCAGCCAGGGGCGCCAGCCGCCCCGGGTGGAGATCGGCTCGCGCAGCGAAGCGGGGCGGCGCATCCTCTGGGTGCGCGACAACGGCGTGGGCTTCGACATGAAGTACCACGACCGCATCTTCGGCATCTTCCAGCGCCTGCAGCGCGCCGAGGACTACGCCGGCACCGGCGTGGGCCTGGCGCTGGTGGCCAAGGCGGTGCAGCGCATGGGCGGCCGCGTGTGGGCCGAGAGCGCACCGGACCAGGGCGCCACGTTCTATCTGGAGTTCCCGTCATGAGCGCCGCCAAACCGCTGCCGTCCATCCTGCTGGTGGAGGACAACCCGATGGACATGGACCTCACCCTGCGGGCTTTCAACAAGAAGAAGTTCTCCAACACCATCCATGTCGCGCGCGACGGCGAGGAGGCGCTGGCCTGGTTGCCCCGCTGGGAAGCCGGCGAGGCCCTGCCCGCCGTGATCCTGCTCGACCTCAACCTGCCGCGCGTCAACGGCCTGGAGGTGTTGCAGCAGCTCAAGGCCCATCCGCGCTTTCGCAGCATCCCCGTGGTGATATTGACATCGTCGCGGGAGGACAGCGACCTCAAGTCCGCCTACGATCTGGGGGTGAGCTCTTACATCGAGAAACCGGTGAGCTTCAGCAAGTTCATCGAGGTGGCCGAGCGCATCGAGCTGTACTGGTGCGTGCTCAACGAGCGGCCCTACTGACCCACAAGACAAGGAATGGAAAGACCATGCTGAAAATCCTCATCCCCGTCGATGGTTCCTCGCACGCCCTGCTGGCCGTGCACCACGCGCTGCGGCTCGTGGGCGCCGGTCTGAAGGCGCGCTTCGTGGTGGCCAACGTGCAGGAGTCGGCCAACCTCTACGAGCTCGTGGTGGCGCACGACCCGGCGGTCCTGCAGCAGGTGAGCGAGGCCGCCGGGCGCGACCTCGTGCGCCCGGCCGTCGCCTTGCTCAGCGCCGCGGGCCTGCAGGTCGAGTCGGCCGTGGCCAGCGGCGACCCGGCCCACCGGCTGGCCGAGATCCTGGAAGGCCATGCCTGCGACGCCGTCATCATGAGCACGCGCGGCGGCGGCCTGCGCTCGGCCGTGCTGGGCTCGGTGTCGCAGGACATGGTGCAGCGCTCGCCCGTGCCCGTGACCCTGGTGAAGGTGCCCGAAGACGCGGCACCCGACTGACGCCGGCGGCACCGCCGCACCGAGGAGCCGGCCCAGGCCGGCTCTTCGCTCGTTCACCGATCCCCCTTCGGCTTTACTTCCCATTCCACACCCCTGCCCGTGACCCTGCTCTTTGCCGCCCCCGATGCCTCCGGCGCGCTTCGCTTCATCGGCGAAGTCGAGCGCGGGGCCGACTGCGGCTGCCGGTGCCCGGTGTGTGGCAGCGCCCTGGTGGCGCGCCAGGGGGCCGCCAACGAATGGCATTTCGCGCACGAGGCCTCGCAGGAGCGGCCCGAATGCGCGGCGGCGGCGGCCAGCATGCTGCGCCGCTTCATGCTCGAACACCTGCAGGCCCGGGGCGAGGCCGGCGCGCTCTCGCTTCCGCCGTACCAGCAGCGGGTGGCGATCGTGCGCGCCCTGATCAACGTGCACGAAGACGTGCAATGGGGCGCCCAGGCGATGGGCGCGCTGCAATGGCTGTCCGAGGCGGCGCTGCACGAACCGGTGGCGCGCGCGCGGCTCGACACCGGCGCGGACCTGCACCTGTTCGTGACGGTCGGCGAGGCCGAACCGCCACCCCCCGACACGGGCTGCGCGCAGCTGGTGTTTCGCTGCCGCCTGCCGCCGGCCTCGGTGCTGCGCGATCGCCACGCCGCCGAGCAACACCTGGCGCAGCACGGGGAACTGGCCTGGGTCCACCACCCGGACACGCTGGGCCTGGTCGCGGCCGCGCAGGCGCGGCTGGAAGCGCGCGGCCGCCAGATCTATGCAAACTGGCTGGCCATGGCCGACGCCGCCGGTGGCCCGGCCACCGTCGTCGACACCCGCCCGCCGCCGCTGTTCTATGGGCCCAGCACACGCACCGAACCCAAGGAGGCGCCGCGGTACGCCTGCGCGCCCGCGCACGCGCCGAACGTGAGCTTCACGCTCTACCGCTTGTCGCCCACCGAAGCCTGGTTGCTCTACCTGCTCGAACGCGTGGGCCCGCTCGACTGGCGCACCGCCACGGAGAAGTTCTACGCGCTGGCGCCGTACCCGGGCCCTTTCGAAGGCTGGGCCCAGGCCTTGCCGCTCAGCGTGGGCGTGGCCGACCTGGATGTGGGCATCGTGCGCTGCACGGGTTTTCTGGACGCGGTCACCTACCTCTCGCGCCGCTCGCAACTCACGCGCAGCGGCCGCGACCCGATGGCTTTCCAGGGCGTGTGAGGCCCATCAGGCCGCGCGGCCGGCCGCCTGCTCCAGCCGGGGCAGCAGTTCGCGCTGCCCCTTGGGCGTGAGGTCCAGCACCCGACCGCCGCCGCGCCGCAGCCAGCCTTGGGTGGTGAGGTGCTGGAGGATGTCGTCGGCCAGCTGGCCGGCCAGGTGGTCGCGCCGTTCCGACCAATCCAGACAGGGGTAGGCAAAGCGCCGGCTGGCGCGGGGTGGCGCGGGCTGCAGGTCCAGGTGGTCGGACAGCCACGTGTGCCCGGCCTCGGTGAGGGCGTAGCCGCCGGCCTGGGCCGCCAGCGCGCCCCGGGTCTGCAGGGCGTCGTGCAGCAGGATGCCCAGGCGCCCCGCCATGTGGCCGTAGCAGCAGCGGGCGTAGCGCAGGCGTTGGCGCTCGAGATGGGCCCAGGCCTGGTCGTGCACGTCGCGTTCGGCCACCAGGGCCAGCGCTTCGAGCGCGTGCGCCACGTCGGCGTCGGCCAGCCGGTAGTAGCGGTGCCGCCCGCGTGGCTCGCAGACCACGAAACGTGCGTCCAGCAGCTGGGCGAGGTGGCCGCTGGCGGTGGCGGGGGTCACCGAGGCCGCCTTGGCCAGCTCGCCCGCGCTGGCGAACTCGCCGCTCATGAGGTAGGACAGCATGCGCGAGCGCGCCGGGTCGGCCACCATGGCGGCCACGCGGGCGAGGCGGGGTTCGTGAGCGGCTTTCATGGGGTCAGCGTAACGCAGTCAGGGCGCCATGTGACACGCCTTGTTTCGGTGGGGGCCAAAGCGTTGCACCGGTCATCGGCGCCCAGGGGGAGCGGCTCCGCGAATGTCCCCCGACCCGGCTTCGCCGGGTCTCCTCCTTCACTTCGCTGCGCCGCTCCCCCTGGGCACCGACGACCTCATTGGCACACGGCGAATGGGCGATCCAGCATCCCTTCTGGCGCATGGGCCTTTGGCGTTCTGCGCAGCGGGGTAAAGGAGGAGGCGGCACCAGCCGCCGGGGGACACCCGCGGAGCAGAGCGCCAAAGGCCCATGCGCCCGCGATGCAGTCGAATGAAGCGGCTAGGAAGTCACAGACGACGAGGCCGGCGGTTGCCAGCGAAAGAACATCGGATACACCCGCTCCACCACCGGTCCATTGAAATCCCAGCCCACGCACTGGCCCAGGTGCGCGGGTGGGCGGCCATCGCCCTTGGGCGCGAACGCACCCGCGCCCGCGCAGGTCTGGAAGGCCGCCGTGGCGAGGTTGAACAACAACTCCCGCAAGTGGGTGCAGCCCTGCACGTCGCCCAGGTGGCGCTGGATGGTCTGGCGCCAGCCGCGCCCCAACACCTCGCCCACCATGCGCTGCAGGTTGGGCATGGCCTCGGGACACGGACCGTGCGGAAAAGCGTCCATCGCGACCTCGACCGCGCGGATCACCATGCCCTCGTCGAAGGTGACGCGCAGGCGCATGTGGTGGATGGGCTCGCCCGCCAGCCAACGGCCTTCGTCGTGGATCTCGATGTCGTGCGGCTTGCTGTCGTGCAGTTCGCCTTCCACCTCCCACAGGCCGTCGTCGCGCCGGAAGCCCTGGTAGGTGACGCGCCGGGTGTGCATGGGCGTGCGGGGAGCGGGGGTGGGCAAGGGCAAGGCAGTTTCTCCGGACAACGTGGGGTCGAACCCCGCATTTTCCCGCCATGCGCCCTTGCGCGCAGACTGGCACACTCAAGACCCGCGATTCGGAGACACCCGCCATGGCCCACGAGCACCATCCCCACGCGCCCCATGACCCCGATCACCCTGCCGACCCGGACTGGAAACACGACGGCGTGCGCGTGATCCCGGGCAACCAGCTCGACGGCAACGTGCCCTCCACCCCGGGCATGGACCGCAAGGCCGCGATCAACTTCGCGCGCGTGGGCGCACAGAAACTCTGGGCCGGCACCGTCACCATCCACCCCGATGCCAAGACCGGCGCCCACCACCACGGCCCGCTGGAGAGCGTGATCTACGTGGTGCGCGGCCGGGCGCGCATGCGCTGGGGCGAACAGCTGGAGTTCACCGCCGAGGCGGGCCCGGGCGACTTCATCTACGTGCCGCCCTACGTGCCGCACCAGGAAATCAACGCCAGCCCCACCGAGGCGCTGGAGTGCGTGCTCTGCCGCAGCGATGGGCAGGCGGTGGCGGTCAACCTGGACATCGAACCGGTGGAAAAACCCGAGCAGGTGCTCTGGGTGGACCCGACGCACCCGACCGGCGGCGTCTGAGGCGGCCGCCCATCGGCCCGTCCGTCTGTCGGCCCCGCGCGCCGGGAGGCGAAGAAAGTTCTCAAGTTCGTGTGTTCCCGGCCGAAAACCCGGCAAGAACACCGGGCTTGTCTCGCCCGGTGGCCGCCGTGAGGGGAAGCCCATGCTGAACATTTCGAGCACCACTGCCGTGTCCTGGCCGACGCCGGTGTCCACCGCCGTCGCGCCGGTGTCGCCGGTCGCCGCCGTGCAGCCCGTGCAGGCGGGCGGCAACGACGGCAAGGCCCAGACCGGTTTTGGCCGCGAAGGCCGCACCGCCACGCCGTCGCAGGCCGCTGCCGCCGCCCGCGCGGCCGTGGACGGGCGCGCCGCGGCGACCGACGATGACGCCGCCGCGCTGCCGGCTTCGCGCAGCGCGTCCGGTGTGCCAGCGGCGCCGCAGGACGTGGCCGCCCAGCGGCAGGCCCAGCAGGAAGCCGCCCAGGTGGCCGAACAGCGCCAGGCCAAGGACAAGAAGGCGGTGGAGCACCTGCAGAACGTGCTCTCCCGCATGTGGGAGGCCAGCGCCGCCGTGGTGGACCGCGCGCTGGGCATCGAGCCCGCGAAGGGCAGCGAACTGCCCGGCAACCAGAGCGATACCGCGCCCGACCTGTCGGCGGTGACGGCCTCGATGATCCCGCGCAAGCCCCTGACAGCGGACCGCCCGGACCGGCCGGCGATGGAGCAACTGCCCTGGCCGGTGATGCCCGAAGGCGGCGAGGTCGCCGAGGCGGTGGAACTGGACGTGGTCGGTGATGGCGTGGGCCCCGAGGCCATGGCCGAGCTGGTGGCCTACGACGAACACGGCCACGGCAGCGCCGCGCCGGTGGAAGCCGGCACGCTTCTCAGCGAGCGGGTCTGAACGATCAAATCCGGTGCCGCACGCCCGAGGGCGAGCTGGCCAGCCGGTTCAACACCGCATTGGCGATCTGGTTGAGCGGCAGCACCTCGTGCGCCGCGCCGTGCTGGATGGCCATGCGCGGCATGCCGAACACCACGCAGCTGGCCTCGTCCTGCACGTAGTTGTAGCTGCCGGCGTCCTTCATCTCGCGCATCGCGGCGGCGCCGTCGCCCCCCATGCCGGTGAGCATGATGCCCAGGGCGTTGGGGCCGAGCACGCGCGCGGCCGACTTGAACAGCACCTCCACCGAAGGGCGGTGGCGGTTCACGGGTTCGGTGTCTTCCAGCACGGCCACGTAGTTGGAGCCGCTGCGGTCGATGCGCAGGTGGCGGCCACCCGGGGCGATGTAGGCGTGGCCGGGCAGGATGCGCTCGCCGTCGCGCGCTTCGGCCACGCGGATGCGGCACAGCGTGTTGAGGCGGTTGGCAAAACTGGTGGTGAAACCCGGCGGCATGTGCTGGGTGATCACGATGCCCGGTGCGTCGGCCGGCATGGGCACCAGCACCTCGCGGATGGCCTCGGTGCCGCCGGTGGACGAACCGATGCAGATGATCTTTTCGGTGGACAGGCGCGGCAGCGGCGCGCGCGGCGGCTCGGCGGCGTGGCCGGCAGCGGTGGGCGTGGCCTGGGCGGTTCCCGGGGCGGCGGCCAGGCGCTTCACATGGGCCTTGGCGGCCACGCGGATCTTGTCGACGATGTCGCCGGCCAGTTCGTTCAGGCCGCTGCTCACGCCGATGCGCGGCTTGGCCACGAAATCGACCGCGCCCATCTCCAGCGCGCGCAGCGTGATCTCGGCTCCCTGCTCGGTCAGGGTGGAGACCATCACCACCGGCATCGGGCGCAGGCGCATCAGCCGCGAGAGGAACTCCAGGCCGTCCATGCGCGGCATTTCCACGTCGAGCGTGATCACGTCGGGGTTGAGTTCGCGGATCATCTCGCGCGCCACCAGCGGGTCGCTGGCCGCGCCGATGCAGGCCATGTCGGGCTGGCGGTTGATGATTTCGGTGAGCAGGCTGCGCACCAGGGCCGAGTCGTCGACCACGATGACCTTGATTTTTGCCATGTTGTTTTCTCCCTTAGAACAGATCCACCGAGCCGCCGGCCGTGGCCTTGGCCACGACGGCCGCGCTGCCCTTGCGTTCCTGGGTCTCGATGGTTTCGGGGTGCGAGTGCGCCAGGCGCTTGACCATGGCCTTGCCCGTGGCCGGGAAGTAACACACCTTGCGCGGGTAGATGTCGAGCACGTCCTTGGAGACCACGGCGATGCGCTCGGTCTGCAGGTAGTCGAGCACGAAGGCGGTGTTGCGCTCACCCACGTTCATGGTGGTGAAGGTGTGCATCACCTGCCCGCCGCCGAATACCTTGGCCTGCATGCTCTCGCGCCGGGCGCCGAGCTTGATCATCTCGTTGATCAGCAGTTCCATCGCGTAGGAGCCGTAGCGCCCGCTCGAATCGTTGCCGCCGTCGGGCAGCATGAAGTGGTTCATGCCGCCCACGCGCACGCGCGGGTCCCAGATGCAGGCGGCGATGCAGGAGCCCAGCACCGTCATCACCACCAGGTCGTCGGCGGTCACGTAGTACTCGCCCGGCAGGACCTTCACCGCGTCGTGCTTGAAGTGGTGGTCCTGGTAGAAGAAGCTGGCCTCGCCCGGCTTGGTGGGGCGCCCTCTGAGGGCGTCCAGCCGGGATGTCGTGCCCGCGGACGGGCGCGTGGCCACGGCGTCAAATGCGCTCATACACGGTCTTTCCGCGCAGGGCGAAGAGGTTGCGGGCGTCGCTGAAGTTCTCCGCGTGGCCCACGAACAGCATGCCGCCGGGCTTCATCACGCGGTGGATGCGCTCGAGCACGGCGCGCTGCGTGGCGGCGTCGAAGTAGATCATCACGTTGCGGCAGAACACCACGTCGAAGGGTTCGCGGAACGGCAGGTTCTCGATCAGGTTGACGCTCAGGAATTCCATGTGCTTCTGCAGCTCGGGCTTCACGCGCATCAGGCCGGCGTTGCCCGCCTTGCCGCGCATGAAGAAGCGCTGCAGGCGCTCGGGGCTCAGGCCCTTGACGCCGTCGGCCTTGTAGATGCCGCGCTGCGCGGTGGCCAGCACCTTGGTGTCGATGTCGCTGTTGACGATCTGGAATGAGCCTGAAGCCCCCAGCGCCTCGGTGGCCGTCATGGCGATGGAGTAGGGCTCCTCGCCGGTGGAGGCGGCCGAGCACCAGATGCGCCAGGCCTGCGTGCGTTTGGCGGCCAGCAGGTCGTTCAGGATGCCGAAGTGGTGCGATTCGCGAAAGAACGCGGTGAGGTTGGTGGTCAGCGCGTTGATGAACTCCTGCCACTCGGCGCCGTCGTGCTGCTCCAGCCAGTCAAGGTAGGTCTTGAAACTGTCGTGACCGGTCTCGCGCAGGCGGCGCGAGACGCGGCTGTAGACCATGGCGTGTTTGCCGTCGTGCAGGCTGATGCCGGCCTTCTTGTAGATCAGGGCCTTGATGCGCGTGAAGTCGTCGTTGGACCAGACGAATTCTCGGCCTTCGGTCAGGGGGCCGTCTTCGGGTGCGGGCGCGCTCGCCCGGCCCGTGGGCAAGGGGGAGCGCTTCGGGGGCGTGGTCTGCAGCAGCATGGGGTCCTGACTGAGGAAAAGCGGGGGGCGCCAGGCAGCGGGGCGAAAGGACTCAGGTCAGTGGCGTGAGCGGCGCACCAGGCCGGAGGTGTCCAGGATCAGCGCGACCTTGCCGTCGCCCAGGATGGTGGCGCCCGAGACGTTGGGCACCTTGCGGTAGTTGGACTCCAGGTTCTTGATCACCACCTGTTGCTGGCCCAGCAGTTCGTCGACCATCAGCGCCACGCGCGAGCCTTCGGCCTCCACCACCACCATGATGGGGCTGGTGCCGTTGAACTCGAAACGCGGCACCTGGAACACGCGCTCGAGTTCGACCACGGGCATGTATTCGTCGCGCACCTTCACCACCTGGGCGCCCTGCGCCATGGTGTTGATGTCGCTCGGCTTGATCTGGAACGACTCGATCACGTTGGACAGCGGCAGGATGTACACCTCGTCGCTCACGCGCACCGACATGCCGTCCATGATGGCCAGCGTGAGCGGCAGGCGCACCGAGACGCGCATGCCGAAGCCTTCGGCCGAATCGATCTCCACCGTGCCGTTGAGCGCGGCGATGTTCTTCTTGACCACGTCCATCCCCACACCTCGGCCGGACACGTCGGTCACTTCCTCGGCGGTGGAGAAACCGGGCGCGAAGATCAGGTTCCAGACCTCGGTGTCGGTCAGCGTGTCGGGCGCGTCGATGCCCTTCTCGCGCGCCTTGCGCAGCAGCTTCTCGCGCGAGAGGCCCTTGCCGTCGTCGCGCACCTCGATCAGGATCGAGCCGCCTTCGTGCGTGGCCGACAGCGTGATCGTGCCGTTTTCGCTCTTGCCCTTGGCGCGGCGCTCCTCCGGCATCTCGATGCCGTGGTCGCAGCTGTTGCGGATCAGGTGGGTCAGCGGGTCGGTGATCTTCTCCACCAGGCCCTTGTCGAGTTCGGTCGATTCGCCCTGCGTGACCAGCTCGACCTTCTTGCCCAGCTTGGT
This sequence comes from Hydrogenophaga sp. FW305-3-2-15-A-LB1, assembly GCF_058787875.1. Classification (NCBI taxonomy): domain Bacteria; kingdom Pseudomonadati; phylum Pseudomonadota; class Betaproteobacteria; order Burkholderiales; family Comamonadaceae; genus Hydrogenophaga; species Hydrogenophaga sp. FW305-3-2-15-A-LB1. The sequence continues at coordinate 26,305 of NZ_JBYTAE010000019.1, forward strand.
GGCGAGGTCGCGCAGCATGCGGGGGAAGCGGTTGAACACCACGGACATGGGGATCATGCGGATCGACATCACCGCTTCCTGCAGGTCGCGGGTGTTGCGGTCCAGGTCGGCCAGGCCGGCCAGCAGGGGCTGGTTGTCCTTGTCGTCGAGTTCGCGGCTCTTCTGCGCGAGCATGGCCTGGGTGATGACGAGTTCGCCCACCAGGTTGATGAGCTGGTCCACCTTGCTCACCGAGACGCGCAGCGTGCTCGATTCGAGGCCGGCACCGGCGGCGGCGCGGGCCTCCACCTTGGGGGCGGCCTTCGGGGCGGCACCCTCGGCGGCGGTGGCGGTGGCGGCGGCGCGCACCGGCACGCCGGGAGCGCCTTCGAAGAAGCCGTAGTCGCGGCCTTCGGTGGTCGGGTTCGGGTGGCCGGTGCCCATGGGCTCGCCGTCTTCGCCGATGGTGATGTTCGGTGCGGCCGGTTGGGCCTGTTGCTCGACGATGCGGATGTCGTCCTTGCCCACGTGGAAGGTGAACAGGTCCATCAGGTCGCTGTCGCTGGCCGAGGTGCGGGCGCGCCAGACGCGGCGCGTGCTCAGGTCGCAGGGCAGGGCCTCGACCGTGCCCAGGCCCGGAATGTCGCGGAACAGCTCGGCGATGCCGTCGGCCGAGGCCGGGTTCTCCAGCGGGCCGATGTGGATTTCCAGCTCGCGCTCGACCTTGGCGGCCTTGCGTGCGGGGGGTGGCGCCGGGGCGGCCACGGGAGCGGGCGCCGCGACCACCACGGGGGCTGGCGCGGGGGCTTCTTCTTCGACTTCGGCGTCCTCGCCGTGGGCCAGCACGCTGATGCGCGCGACCAGGTCGGCCGTGGCGGGGGGCTCGACGCCCCGGCCCTGGTGGGCGCCCAGCAGGCCGCGCAGCGCGTCGGAGGATTCCAGCAGCACGTCCACCATGGCGGCCGTGGGCGTCAGTTCATGGCGGCGCAGCTTGTCCAGCAGCGACTCCATCTGGTGCGTGAGTTCGGCCACGTCGGCAAAGCCGAAGGTGGCGGCACCGCCCTTGATCGAGTGCGCGCAGCGGAAGATGGCGTTGAGCTCCTCGTCGTCGGCCTTCTCCAGGTCGAGCGCGAGCAGCATCTGCTCCATCTGGTCGAGGTTCTCGCCGGCTTCTTCGAAAAAGATCGAATAGAACTGGCTCAGATCGATGTCGTTACCGAGGTTCTGGCCTTCGTTCATCATTTCACCCATGGTGAAACTCCTTGCGTGCGGTGGAGGCGTGGCGTGCCTTTTCGAGGGGCACCGAGGAACCGGCTTTGCCGGGCCTGTGGTGCCGCCCCCTTGAGGGGGTAGCGCGAAGCGCTGCGGGGGTGTTTTCCATGACTAACGGATGACTTTTTGAATGACTTCGATCAGGCGGCCCGGATCGAAAGGCTTGACCAACCACCCGGTGGCACCGGCCGCGCGGCCGAGCTGCTTCATCTGGTCGCTGGACTCGGTGGTCAGGATCAGGATGGGCACCGACTTGAACTTGGGGTGCTCGCGCAGCTTGCGCGTGAGGCCCAGCCCGTCCATGTTGGGCATGTTCTGGTCGGTCAGCACCAGGTCGATGCTGTGCGTCTGGGCTTTTTCCCAGGCGTCCTGACCGTCCACGGCCTCGACCACGTGGTAGCCCGCCCCGGTGAGGGTGAAGGACACCATTTTTCGCATGGACGCCGAGTCGTCTACGGCAAGAATCGATCGCATGGCTTACTCCGTTTGGAATCAAATATCGGCAATTGGGGCAAAGGCTTGAATCGGCCTGTGCTCAGAACAAGTCGATGGACCCGGCGTCCATCTCGCTTTGGGTCACCGGGCTGGGGCGCTCGGGCATGGGGTCGATGTCCATCGGCACCTCGCCTTCCTCGGGCTCCATGGTCTGGTCGGCCAGGCGCCAGGCGCAGCTCTGCAGCACCTTGCCGGTGTGCACGATCAGCTGGGTGGCCATGTCGTGGAACTGCAATTCGGTCACGGCCTGGTGCAGGCTCTGGCGGATCGGGCCGAACTCCTCGCCCCGTTCGGCGCTGAGGTGGCCCAGGGCCTGGTTGGCCGAACCGAAACGCTCCAGCAGGTTGCTGGTGGCGTGGTCGAGCAGGCCTTCGAGCCGCTGCAGGTCCGTCATGGCCATGAGCAGCGAATCCTGGAGGTCGGCCACCAGATTCACGGGCAGGGAGACAGACGGCGGGGTCTGCTGCATCGTCGGTAGTTCCATGGTGGGTGGTGGGGCGCTCGGCTACTGGGGTGGGTATTACAATTTTCGACAGCTGTCCGACCCTGTATCGACAGATAACGGGCCGAATTCAGCACCAATTTCCGCGTTGCCGGCCCAGCCCTGGGTGCAAAGTGGCATTCATCCCCCCGAGAACACCAGAATGAGCGGACCGTCTCCAACCCCGGACAAGCGCTTTGTCCGCATCCTTCACCTGGAGGATTCGCGGGTGGACCACGCGCTCGTGAAATTCGCCCTGCAGCGCAGCCAGCTCGCCAGCGAGGTGGTGCTGGTGGACACGCTGGAGGACTTCCGCCGCGAGCTGCAGAGCGCCCACTACGACATCGTGCTGGCCGACTACCACCTGCCCGGCTTCACCGGCATGGACGCCTGGGACGAGGTGCGGGCGATGAAGCTGGAGATCCCGTTCGTCATCCTCTCCGGTGCCATTGGTGAAACGGCGGCGGTCGACGTGATGCACCGGGGCGTGAGCGATTACCTGCTCAAGGACAGCATGCACCGCCTGTCGCACGTGATCGAGCGCGCCATCGAGATCAGCGAAACCCGCCGCGCCAAGGCCGCGGCCGACGCCGAACTGGCCGAATCGCGCCGCCGCCTGGCCGAACTGGCCGAGCACCTGCAGACCAGCATCGAACAGGAACGCGCCGACATCGCGCGCGAGATCCACGACGACATCGGCGGCGCGCTCGCCGCCGTCAAGCTCGACCTGGCCTGGGTCGGCCGGCACGTGGAGCAGGGCGACGTGCAGCGCCACCTGGGCTCGGCCATGGAGATGCTGCAGCACGCCCTGGGCGCGAGCCAGCGCATCATGATGAACCTGCGCCCGCCCATCCTCGACCAGGGCTTGGTCGCCGCCGTGCTCTGGCTGGCCTCGGGCTTCGAGCGGCGCACCGGCCTGCGGGTGGTGGTGCGGCGCTCGTCCGAGACGCTGGACGTGCCGCGCGAATTCCAGCTGGTGGCCTACCGCACCGCGCAGGAGGCCATGACCAACGTGCAGAAGCACGCCGAGGCCAGCTCGGTCGACATCGACCTGAGCGACCGCGAAGGCGTGCTCACCCTCGAAGTGACCGACAACGGCAAGGGCCTGGACGCCCAGGCCCTGCGCAAGGCCAAGTCCTTCGGCCTGCTGGGCCTGCGCGAGCGTGCCGTCAAGGTGGGCGGCTGGCTCGACGTGAGTTCCTCGCCCCGCGGCACGTCGGTCATTCTGTCGATACCCTTGCAGACTTCCAGCAACCCGGACAATGCGGCACAGGCCGACGAGGAACCCCATGATCAAGGTGATTTTGTGTGACGACCACGCCATGGTGCGGCGCGGCATCCGCGACACCATTTCGGAAGCCACCGACATCCAGGTGGTCGGCGAGGCCGGCAGCTACCCCGAACTGCGCGACCTGATGCGCAAGGTCGAGTGCGACGTGCTCGTGCTCGATCTGAACATGCCCGGGCGCGGGGGCTTGGAGGTGCTGGGCACGCTCAAGGAAGAGGGCTCCACCGTCAAGACCCTGGTGGTCTCCATGTACCCGGAAGACCAGTACGCCATCCGCTGCCTGCGCGCGGGCGCGCGCGGCTACCTGAACAAGGCCGGCGAGCCGGCCGAGCTGGTGGCCGCCATCCGCACCGTGATGCAGGGCCGCAAGTACGTGACGCCCGACGTGGCGCAGATGCTGGTGGACACGCTCAACGCCCCCGAAAGCGAGGAGCTGCACGCCAGCCTGTCCGAGCGCGAACTGCAGACCCTGCAGAAGATCGCCTCGGGCAAGAAGCTCTCGGACATCGCCGAAGAACTCATGCTCAGCCCCAAGACCGTGAGCGTCTACCGCGCGCGCGTGCTGGAAAAGCTGCACCTGGCGAACAACGCCGAACTCACCGTCTACGCGATCCGCAACGGCATCGTGTAGCCCGCCCGCCATGTCCGCCCCAGCCTATCGACTGCCCTCGACCCTGCCGGGCTGGCGGTGGCTGGCGGGCCTGGGGCTGCTCGTGGCCTTGCTGGGCGGCGCGGCCCCGGCACGCGCGGAATCGTTGCGCTGCGCCGGCGGCATCGCGGCCGAAGGCGATTCGAAACTCTCGCTGATGGCCAAGTGCGGCCAACCCGTGCTGACCGACACCTACTGCGCGCCGCTCTACCAGAACCCCCACTACTACCCGGTGCCCGAACCCTACGCCAGCCGCATCCTGCCCTGCCAGGTCACCGAGGAATGGCTGTACGACCGGGGCCCCGGCAACCTGTTCGCCACGGTGCGCCTGCGCTCGGGCGTGGTGCTCTCCATCACCTACGGCCACACGCCGCGCTGAGGCTTGGGGCGCGCTCCCGCGTACCCCAGGGGGTGTGCGGAATAATGGGCCATGTCCACATCCATCTGGAGCCCGCTTCGCCAACCCGCTTTCCGGGGGCTCTGGATCTGCGGCGCGGTGTTCTTCATCGGCAGTGGCATGCAGACCATGGCCGCCGCCTGGCTCATGGTCGAGCTGACCGGCTCCTCCTTTCTGGCCGCCCTGGTGCAGACGGCGGTGTTCCTGCCCATGTTCCTGCTGGCGTTGCCCGCCGGGGTGTTGGCCGACACCACCGATCGCCGCCGCCTGATCTCGGGCGCGCTGATCGCCCAGGTGGGCGCGAGCGTGCTGCTGGCCGCTCTGGTGCTGGCGGGCTGGGGTGGGCCGGCCTCGGTGCTGTTCCTGGTCTTCGTCTGCGGCTGCTGCACGGCGGTGCTCACGCCGGCGTGGAATTCCTCGGTGGTCGACCCGGTGCCGCGCCCCGAGTGGCCGCAGGCCATCACCGCCATCGGCATCGCCTACAACGCCGCGCGCGCCATCGGCCCCACGCTGGCCGGCCTGCTGTTCGCGCGCCTGGGCGCGGGCTGGGTGTTCGTGGTCACGGTGTTCACCACGGTGGTGATGTGGGAGTCGATCCGCCGCTGGCCGCCGCGCGCGCACCCGCCGTCCAGCCTGCCGGCCGAGCGCCTGTGGGGTGGCACGCTCAGTGGCCTGCGTTTCGCCTGGCACTCGCGCATCATCCTGGCGCAGCTGGTGCGGGTGATGGCGTTCAGCGCGGCCGGTTCGGCGCTCTGGGCCCTGCTGCCCGTGATCGCGCAGCGCCAGCTGGGCACCGGCGCCGAAGGCTTCGGCCTGCTCATGGGCTGCCTGGGCACCGGGGCGGTGGCTTCGGGCCTGGTCATCGGCCGGCTGCGCGCGCGTTTCTCGCTCGACGCCATCGTGGCCGTGGCCTGCGTGGTGTTCGCCGCCGTGATGCTGGTGGCTGCCTGGGTGCGTGTGCCGGCGGTGGTGTACGTGGCCATGGCGTTCGGCGGCGCGGCCTGGATGGCCACCATGTCCACCTTCAACACCGCCACCCAGGCCAGCGCGCCGCCCTGGGTGCGCTCGCGCGCGGTGGCGCTGCACATCGTCTCCGCGCTCGGTGCGTTCGCCATCGGTTCGGCCTTCTGGGGCGCGGTGTCCGACATCGCGGGCCTCACCGCCGCGCTCGCCGCGGCCGGCGTGCTCATGGCCGCGGGCCTGCTGCTGGCGCGCCCCTTCCCCTTGCGCGTGGGCGCGGACCACGAAGTGACCCAGGGCACGCCGTGGGACGAGCTCTTCGTGGAGGCCGAGCCCAGCCCCGAGTCCGGACCGATCGCGGTGGAGGTGGGCTACCGCATCCGCCCCGGTGTGGACGAGGCCTTTCTCGACACCATCGCCCAGATGAAGGCGCCGCGCCGCCGCGACGGCGCCACGTTCTGGCGCGTCTACAAGGACCTGGGTGAACCCTCGCGTTATGTGGAGCGCTTCATCGTCACCTCCTGGGCCGATTACCTGCACCAGCGCGCGCGCGCCACCGTGGCCGACCGCGCGATCGAGACCGAGGTGCGCGCCTTTCTCGCCGAGGGCGAGAGCGCGCGCATGTCGCACTACATCGCCGAACGTTGATCCGGCACCCCACCGAAAGGCACACCATGAAGTTCGCACACCTCGCCTGCATGGCCGCGATCGCCGTCGCCCTGGCCGCCTGCCAGGACCGCACCCCCGAAGCCGCGCCAGCGGCGGCCGGCGCGAGTGCCCCGGCCGCGCCGGCACCTGCGCCCACACCTGCTGCGCCCGCTCCGGCCACCGATGCCTGGCTGGGCCAATGGAACGGACCTGAAGGCACCTACCTCCAGCTCTCGGGCAGCGGTGGCCAGTACGAGGTGACCATCCGCAACCTCGACGGCCCCCGCACGTTCCCGGGCAAGGCGGCGGGTGATGCGCGCATCGAGTTCGAGCGCGACGGCGTGAAGGAATCCCTGCGCGCCACCAACGGCGCCGAGACCGGGATGAAGTGGCTCAGCGAGAAGAAGAACTGCCTGACGGTTCGAGCGGGCGAGGGCTACTGCCGGGATTCCTGAGCCGCTGCGTGAAGAAGGCCAGGATCTCGTCGCGCGCCGCGAGGGTGGGCTGGCCGGCCTCATCGATCAGGTGCGCCGTCACCACGCTGTGCGGGCTGTTCACCACCTGCTCGAAGAACGGGGGCAGGGCCGTCCGGTTGGCGGCGCTGTCGGGCAGCACCCGCGCCACGAAGCGCGGGCCCAGCGCGGCTTCGTAGGCCTTGAAGCGCTCGGCCTTGCAGAACTTGTCGCCCGCGAAGCGGTAGGCCATCACCGTGAGGTCCTCGCGCTCCAGGCGCGAGCGCACCTCGGCCAGGTCCTCGGGCCCGATCTCCAGGCCGGCCGGGTCGTCCAGCGGCAGCGAGGGCTGCGACAGCACGGGCGCCAGCATCGACGGCTCCAGCATCATCGTGAGCGCGAAATTGCCGGTGAAGCACATGCCGATGGCGCCCACGCCAGGGCCGCCGCAAGCCCCGTGCGCGTGCCGGGCCAGCAGCCTCAGCCAGCGCGTCACCGGGCTGGCCTGGTTGGGCCCCTTGCGGTTGGCGAACGCGCGGAACTCCGCGCTCACACAGGCGCGCTGCATCACGGCCATGCCCGCTTCGGCCTCGGGCACCGCGCCGTCCACCCCGAACAGCGACGGCATGTAAACCGTGAAACCCGCGTCGCGCACCCAGCGCGCGAAGCGGGCCACGTGCGGGCTGATGCCCGGCATCTCGGTCATGACGATCACCGCCGGCCCATGGCCGGCGACGTGCACGCGCTTGGTGGCGCCGTCGAGCGTGATCTCGCGCGCCTCGAAATCGTCGAGGGCGTCGTGTTCGGTCAGATTCGGTTCGGGCATGTCCTGGGCTCTCTAGAGATGGAGGGGCCTTGATTGCACCAAGGCCGGCGCTACACTGCCAGTGTCTGTTTCGACATCTTTCAAGCCATTCCTGCCATGCGTGATTTCACCGTTCTCGTGCTGCCCGGGGCCTGGGGGAGTGGGGTGGCCGTCACGCTGGACGTGTTGAGCGCGGCGGCGGCCATCGCGCCCCGGCTCGCCTTGCCGCAGCCCACCTGGCGCGTGTGCTCGCCCGACGGTGGCCCGGTGGCGCTCGGCCACGGCCTGCAATTGCAGACGCACGCCCTGCCGGCCCGAGCGGGTCGCGACAGCTCGACCTGGATCGTGCCTGGCCTGGGGGTGGACCAGGCCTCGGCGCTGGCCGACCGCCTGGCGCGCGACGACGCGCGGGCCGCCAGCGAGGGCCTGCGGCGGCACGCGGCGCGGGGCGGCGAGGTGGCCGCGTCCTGTTCCGCTGTGTTCCTGCTGCAGGCGGCGGGTCTGCTGGATGGCCGGCGGGCCACCACCTCGTGGTGGCTGGCGCCGCGCCTGCAAGGCCTGGCACCCCTGTGCCGTGTGGACGCGGACCGCATGGTCTGCGCCGACGGCCCCGTCACCACGGCCGGTGCCGCGCTGGCGCAGACCGACCTCATGCTCCACCTGCTGCGCACCCGCTTCGGCCCGGCGCTGGCGGACGCGGTGAGCCGCGTGCTGCTCATCGACGGCCGCCAGGCGCAGGCGCCCTTCGTGCTGCCTGCCATGCAGTCCAACGGCAACGAGCTGATCGGCCGCCTGACGCAACACATCGAATCCGCCTTGCCCCACCCGCCTGACGTGGCGGCGCTGGCCGAGGCCTTCGCCATGTCGCCGCGCACCCTGGCGCGGCACGTCAAAGCCGCCACCGGCCGGGGCGCGCTGGCGCTCGTGCAGAGCGTGCGGCTCAACCGCGCGCGCATGCTGATCGAGCGCAGCCGCCTGACGATCGAGCAGGTGGCGGCCCAGGTGGGCTACGAAGACGCGACCGCCCTGCGGCGCCTCATGCGAAAGTCGGCCGGGGCCTCGCCCAGCCGCTTCCGTTCGGGCCCGCATTGAACTCCCCCACACCCCCAACGCCACCTCACATCACGCATGCACATCCGCCGCCTCACCCCCCAAGACGCGAGCCCGTTTCGCGCGTTGCGCCTGTCCGCCTTGCAGGAGGAACCCACCGCGTTTGGTTCCAGCCATGAGGAAGAGGTGGTTTTCCCTCCCGAAACGACGGCGGCCCGCCTCGCGGTGCATCCCGACCAGGGCGCGTTCGGCGCCTTCGAGGGAGACCGGTTGATCGGCATCGTGACGCTGCGGCGCGAAGACAAGCGCAAGCTGCGGCACAAGGGGATGATCTATGGCCTGTACGTGGCGCCCGAGGCGCGGGGCAAGGGCGTGGGCCGTGGATTGCTCGTGCAGGCGCTCGCGCTGGCCGGGTCGGTGCCCGACCTGCTTCAGGTGAACCTGAGCGTCAATGCCGGCAACATGGCCGCCATCGCCTTGTACGAATCCCTGGGCTTCCAGACCTTCGGCCGTGAACCCGCCGCCCTGCGGATCGACGGCGTGTTGCACGACGAACTGCACATGTTCTGGCGTCCCGCCCACTGAGAGGGCGGCAGGGGTTTCATGCCGGGGAGGCCGGTGGCGCGTTGGCCATCACCAGCAGCACCATGGCCGGCCGGTTGCTCTCGTTGATGAGCTGGCGCGCCTCGCCCGGGGCGAAGCGGCAGGAGTCGAGGGCGCGCAGCGTGGCGCGCTGCGGCACGCCGTCCACCGCGCCCACCAGGGTGACCTCGCCTTCGACGACGAAGTAGAGCTTTTCGATCGGCGACGGGTCCAGCGTGGTGTGGCCGTCGGGCAGCAGCTGGCTCATGCCCATCCACATCTGGGTGGACGGGCCCGCCTCCTTGCCCTGCAGGCGCAGGCAGCGCATGTCGAAGTGGTTGGGCGCCTCGTAGGTGGGCGCCTCGTCGAAGCGGGTGACGTGCATGGCGGCGGCTCCTCGCGGGTGGGCGTTCAGGGGCGCAGCACGACCCGGTCCGTGCTGCCACCGAGCACGGCGCGGTAGGCCTCGGCCGCATCGGCCAGGTCGTAGGCGCGGGCGATGGGGAAGGGCTTGAGCGTGCCGCGTTCGAAGCCTTCGCGCATGGCGTCGAGCTGGGCGGTGGAGGTGGCGCAGTCCATGGCGAGCGAGTCGATGCCCACGTAGGTGTGCATGCCCCGGTAGAACGCGAAGATGTCGAAGGGCACGGCGCGGTCGTGCGTGGCGATGAAGATCTGCGTCGCGCCCTTGGCCATGGCCTTGTTGGCGGCGTCGAAGTAGGCACTGCCCACGGTGTTGAACACGGTGTCGGCGCCGCGTCCCTGGGTGAGGTCGCGGGCGGTGGCGGCCACGTCGACCGCTGTGGCGTCGATCACGTCCACCGGTGCGCAGCTGAAGCCGGCGAACGGGCCGGGGCCACGCTGCACGGCGATCACGCGCGCGCCGGCCTGCGTGGCCAGCTGCACCGCGGCCTGGCCGACCTTGCCGTTGGCGCCCATCACCATCACGGTCTGGCCGGCGCGGGGCATGCCGCTGCGGCGAAAGCCCTCGTAGGCGGTGACGAAGGGCACGCCGACCGCGCCGGCCTCTTCCATCGAGAGGTTGGCCGGCATGGCGCGCAGCGCGGCCAGCGGCAGTTCGAGGTAACGCGCGTGCGAGCCGTCGCGCGTGATGCCGACATCGCCGCCCGAGCCATAGACCTGGCGGCCGATCCATTCGGTGGGGCCTTCGACCACGGTGCCCGCGAAGTCGCGGCCCGGGGTGCGCGGCCACACGGCCTGCGGCATGATGCCCAGGCTGGCCTTGGCGTCGCTGGGGTTGACGGCCGCCGCGCCCACGCGCACCAGCGCGTGGCCCGGCGCGGGCACGCGCTGGGGACTGTCCACCAGCATCAGGCGCAGGGTGTCGATGCTGTCGGCCTTCTGCAGCAGGCGCAGGGCCTGGCCGGTGCCGGTGGATGGGCGTGGTGGCGCGATGCCGGTGTCTTCGTGGATGCGTGCGGTCAAGAGCGTTCTCCCTTTCCTTATCGTGGGGGCAGGCCGAGCATCGCGCGCGCCTCGCGCGCGCTGGCCATGCTGCCGCCCATGCTTTGAATGATGTCCCGCGCGCGGGCGACGAGCTGGGCGTTGCTCTCGGCGAGCACGCCCTTGTCGAGGTAGATGTTGTCTTCCATGCCCACGCGCACGTGCCCGCCCGCGAGCCAGGCCTGGGCGACGAAGGGGAACTCCATGCGGCCGATGCCGAAGGCTGTCCAGACCGCGCCGGGCGGCAGCATGTCGCGCGCGTAGAGCACGGTGGCGGGCGAGGGCGCGAAGCCGTACTTCACGCCGAGCACGAAGGTCCACATGCCGGGGCCTTCCAGGCTGCCGTCGGCGATCAGGTCGAGCGCGAGGTGGATGTCGCCCGAATCGAAGATCTCCAGCTCGGGCTTGACGCCGGCGGCGCGGATGGTGGCGGCCATGCGGCGCACGTTGCGCGGCGTGTTGATGACCACGTCCGGCCCCGAGTTCATGGTGTTGAAGTCGAGCGAGCACACGTCGGGCTTGATCAGCGCGATGTGCTCCACCCGCTGGTCCGGCGGCAGCAGCGTGGTGCCGGGCGCGAACACCTTGGGGTCGTCCTCGCTCGGCACGAAGCGCCCGCCCGGGCCGGTGGTGAGGTTGATGATGAGTTCGCGGTTCTCGCGCCGGATGCGGTCCACCACCTCGCGGTAGAGCTCCACCTCCATCGACGGCTTGCCGGTGTGGGGGTCGCGCACGTGAATGTGCACCTGGCCGGCACCGGCCTCGGCGGCGGCCAGGCATTCGCGGGCGATCTGCTCGGGCGTGACGGGCAGGTGCGGCGTCTGCTCGGGTTTGACCAGGTTGCCCGTGACGGCGCAGGTGATCAGGGTCTTCTGGGACAGCGGGTTGAAGAGGCTCATGGGCGCGGGATTCAGAGGTGGCGGCCGCCATCGACCACGATGCGCGTGCCGGTGACGAAGCGCAGGGTGGTGGCGAGGGCCTCGATGGTCGCGGCCACGTCGTCCGGCTGGCCGACGCGGCCCAGCGGCGTGGTGGCGGCGGTCTTGGTGTTGAACTCCGCGCCCCGGCCCGGCACGAAGGTGGACTCCACCGCGCCGGGCGAGACGGAGACCACGCGCACCGCGGGCGCCAGCGCCTTGGCCAGCGCGTCGCCCACCACGTCCAGGCCGGCCTTGGCCGCCACATAGGCGAGGTTGCTGCCCACGCCGGTGAAGCCCGCGATGGACGAGACGTTGACGATCAGGCCGTCGCCGCTGGCCTTGAGCAGCGGCGCGAAGGCGCGGATGGTGGCGAACACGCCGCGGAAGTTGGCCTGCATCAGCCGGTCGATCAGCTCGTCGTCGAGCGCGTCGAGGTCGGCGGCGGGCACGGGCTTGGTGAAGCCGGCGCTGTTGACGAGGATGTCGCAGCGCTGCCATTGCCGCGCCACCTGCTCGGCGGCGGCCTGGAGCGAGGCGCTGTCGACGATGTCGGCGCGCACCGCGCCATGCGCCTGCGCGCCGGGCAGGCTGGCGGCCCGCTCGGCGGCGGCCGCGCCGTCGCCCCGGTGCAGCAGCACGCAGGCGGCACCGAGCGCGGCCAGGCGGCGCGCCGTGGCCAGGCCGATGGCGCCGGTGCCGCCGGCAATGACGGCCACCTTGCCGTCGAGTCGTGTCTGGGGTTCAAAAGCCATGGGTACTTGGAGGGAAGGTCAGGGAATCGGGGCCTTGGGGAACACGGTCTCGCCGGGCTCCAGCGTGAAGTCCTGCTGCAGCCGGGCCTGGGCGCCATCGGCATCGAGCTCGAAGCGGCCCACCAGGGAGCGCGTGACGCCGAACACCGGGTCGCTGTCGAGGTTCTCGTCGGTGTCGGCGAACACCTGGGACACGCGCACCTTGAAGCCCGGCTGGCTGATCATGAAGTGCAGGTGGGCCGGGCGGTTGGGGTGGCGCCGCTGGGCGCGCAGCAGTTCGCCGCAGGGGCCGTCGGTGGGCACCGGGTAGCCCGCGGGCACCACGCTGCGCAGGAAGTAGGCACCCTGTGCGTCGGTGGTGAAGCGCCCGCGCAGGTTCATGTCGGGCTGGCTGTCGTCCTGGTTTTCGTACAGGCCCACGGGCGAGGCCTGCCACACGTCCACCACCGCGCCGGCCACCGGCCGGCCCTGCGGGTCGCGCACCGTGCCACGCACCTCCAGCGGCACGCCGGGGGTGCCGGCGCGCGCGATGGATTCACCGGGCTCGCACAGCGGCGCGCGCTCACGCCAGAAGGGGCCGAGCAGCGCGGCGGGCGATTCGCCGCCGGCACTGCCCGGGTTGTTGAGCAGGGCCACCAGGGTGGACACGCCCAGCAGGTCGGCCGCCAGCACCACCTCGTTCTTCTTCGGGCCGGTGGCCTGGCCGATGCCGACCAGGAAACCGATCGCGCGCTCGAATTCGGCTTCGGTCAGGCGCACTTCTTGCGCGAAGGCATGCAGGTGGCGCGTCAACGCGGCCATCACTTCGCGCAGGCGGGGGTCGGGCGTGCGCTCCATGGCGGTCAGCGCCACGGCCAGCACGGACTCGGGGGTGGAGATCAGGTTCACGGCGGTTTCTCGGAAAGCGGGAAAGGCGAGTTTTCTTGCAAACGTTTGCTTATTGTCGCTCCCCAAGGTGGGGCGAGGCATAGGGTTTGCACCAAATTATCTCTGTTGAGGTTTTGAAAGAATCCCGCCAGAATGATGGCAAACGTTTGCATGAAAATCTTCAAAGTGACCGAAACCCCCCGTTCCCCCTCCGCCACGGAGCCCGCTGGCCCCGTCACCATCCGCGACGTCGCCCGGGTCGCCGGCGTGCACCTGTCCACCGTCTCGCGCGCGCTCGATCCGCGCCGGCGCGCCGCCGTCAGCGCCGAGGTGCTCGAGGCCGTCGAGCAGGCCGCGCGCCGCCTGGGCTACCGGCCCAACCGCGCGGCCTCGGCCCTGCGCACCGGCCGCACCCACACCATCGGCGTGCTGGTGCCCGACATCACCAACCCGGTGTTCCCGCCCATCCTGCAGGGCATCGAAGCCTGCGCGGCCGCGCGCGGCTGGTTCGTGATGGTGGCCAACGTGGCCGCCAGCGCGCTGGCCCGGCCCACGGTCGAGCGCATGCTGGCCCAGCAGGTCGACGGCATCGTGCTCGCCATCGCCTCGCGCGAAGACCCGCTGGTGGACTTCATCGTCGGCGCCGGCCTGCACGCCGTCATGGTCAACCGCGCCGACGAGTCCGGGCGCCTGCCCTCGGTGGTGAGCGACGACCGGCTGGCCATGAAGCTCGCGGTGGACCACGTGGTGCGCACCGGTTGCGAGCGCATCGCCCACCTGGCCGGCCCGCAGAGCCTGCCCACCGGCCTGGGCCGTCTGCAGGGCTTCGAGCAGGCGCTGCGCGACCGCGGCCTGCGCAGCGCGGGCGTGGTGGCCTGCGAGTCCTACAGCCGCGAGGCCGGCCGCCTGGCCATGACCCAGCTGCTCGCGCAGAGCGCGAAGCCGCCCGAGGCCGTGGTCTGCTCGAACGACCTGGTGGCGCTGGGCGCCTACGACGCGCTGCAGGCCGCCGGCCTGCGCGTGCCGACCGACGTGGCCGTCACCGGCCACAACGACATGCCGCTGGTCGACATGGTCAACCCCTCGCTCACCACCATCCGGCTGCCGCACCGCGAACTTGGCTGGCGCGCCGCGCAGCTGCTGTTCGACGGGCTGGACGGGCGGCAGATGTCGCCCGCCACCGTCGTGCTGCGGCCCGAGCTGGTCGTGCGCAACTCCACCCGCCCCGTCCCGCCGACGGATTCCCCGGCCTGATGTCCTTTCTCACCCCACGAACCCCATGACCCGCCTCCTCATCAAGAACACCTGCATCCTTTCCATGGACCCCGCCGTGGGCGACTTCGACGACGCCGACATCCTGATCGAGAACGACAGGATCGTGGCCGTCGGCCCGAACCTGCAGGTCGATGGCGCCGAAGTCGTCGACGGCAAGGGCCGCATCGTCACGCCCGGCATGGTCAACGCGCACATCCACACCTGGGAATTCCAGCTGCGCGGCATCGGCTCCGATTGGGTCGGCAGCCGCGACTACCACGCCAACATGCACCAGAACCTCGCCACCAAATACGGTGTGCGCGACGTCTACCTGGGCAACCTGCTGGGCTCGCTGAACCAGCTGCGCAACGGCACCACCACCATCGTCGACTGGTGCCACATCCTGCGCGACGCGGAGATGACCGACGTGGCCATCGACGCGCTGGAAGAGTCCGGCATCCGCGCCGTGTTCGCGCGCGGCACGGTGAAACCGCCCGAGCGCCCGGGCGAGGTGCCGTACCACAAGAAGCCTTTCCCGCGCGAAGAGATCCACCGCCTGCGCACCGGGCGCCTCTCGAGCGACGACCGCCTGGTCACCCTGGCCATGGCCATCCTCGGGCCCGACTGGGGCGAGTACGACGTGGCCGCGCACGACATCCGCCTGGCGCGCGAGTACGGCCTCATCAACTCCGCCCACACGTACGGCCGCAAAGGCAAGCGCGTGGTGGAAGACGGTTACCCGCGCCTGGCCAAAGAAGGCCTGCTCGGGCCCGACCACAACATCGGGCACGGCAACTGCTTCGACGACGAGGAACTCAAGATCGTGCTCGACGCGGGCTGCACCATCACCGCCACCAACCTCACCGAGATGCTGAACTACGAGCAGCCCGCGATGCTCGGGCGCCTCGTCAAGCACGGCGCCATGCCCTCGATCGGCACCGACTGCGACCCCTACTTCAACAGCTCCATGCTCGCGGTGATGCGCCACGCCTTCCTGCACCAGCGCGAGCTGGACAACCGCAGCCTGTGGCACGAAGGCAAGTGGCCCGCGAAGACGCAGCACTCCACGCTCACGCGCGACGCCCTCTACTGGGCCACCATGGGTGGCGCCAAGGCCTTCGGCCTGGACAAGAAGACCGGATCCATCACGCCGGGCAAGCAGGCCGATCTCATCATGTTCGATGCGCGCGGCATGAACATCTTCCCCGCGCTGCCCGGTGGCAACCCGGCGCACATCGTGGTGATGTACGCGGAAACCTCGGACATCGAGAACGTTCTGGTGGCAGGCCAATTCGCCAAGCGCGGCGGCAAGCTCACCTTCGACGAAGCGAAGCTGCAGAAGCTCAACGAAGAGCTCATGGCCTCGCGCATGCGCATGTTCGGGGAGGGCAACTACCAATCACGGCCCGTCGAGCGCGGACCCCAACCGGAGAGGTTCTTCTTATGAAACGCCACACCTTCACCGCCGCACTGCTCACCTGGGCAACGCTGGGCCTCTTCGGCGCCGCGGCGCACGCCCAGGGCAACGCGCCCGCCTGGCCCACCAAGCCGGTGCGCATCATCCACGGCTTCACCTCGGGTGGGCCGGTGGACAACCTCGCGCGCCTGATCGCCGCGCAGTTCGCCGAGAAATTCGGCCAGCAGGCCGTGGTGGAAGGCAAGCCCGGCGCCGGGGGCACCATCGGCGCCAACTACGTGGCCAAGGCCGAGCCCGATGGCTACACGCTGTTCCTCATGGCCTCGGGCCACTCCGCCGCGCCGGGGCTCTACAAATCGCTGCCGTTCGACCCGGTGAACGACTTCACCATGGTCTCCATGGTGGCGCGCAGCCCGTTCGCCATCATCGCCAACCCCAACGCCTCGTTCAAGACGGTGCAGGAACTGGTGCAGCAGGCCAAGGCCCAGCCCGGCAAGATCGACTACGGCACCGGCGGGCAGGGCAGCGGTATGCACCTGGCGGCCGTGCTCTTCCAGTCGCGCGCGGACGTGAAGCTCACCCACGTGCCCTACAAGGGCGGCAGCGCGCCGGCGCTGGCCGTGATCGCGGGCGAAGTGCCGTTGCTTTTCACCTCGCTGGCGGGCATGGCGGCCCACATCGAGAACGGCAAGGTCAAGCCGCTCGCGGTCACCTCGAAGAACCGCTTCGCGCTGTTCCCCAACATCCCCAGCGTGGCCGAGACCCTGCTGCCCGACTTCGACGTGAGCGCCTGGTACGCGCTGGCTGGCCCCAAGGGCCTGCCACCGGCCATCGTCGCGCAGCTCAACGAAATGGTGCAGAGCACGCTGGCGCGCCCCAACATCGTTGAAACCCTCCGCCTCCAGGCCTCCGACGCCTGGGCCACCTCGCCCCGCGAGGCGCAGGCCTTCCTGGCCACCGACGTGGCGCGCTGGACCAAGGTCATCAAGGACGAAAAGATCGAAGTGCAGAACTGAACCCCACCCGCCGCAAGCCTCCGCGAGTGAGGCAACGGCGTCCCACCCCTGGAGACAACCGCATGAAATCCCCCCGCCTCGGCCGCCGTGGCCTGCTCGCCGCCCTCTGCTCGGGCCTGCTCGCCACCTTCTCCACCGGCATCGCGCACGCGCAGGCGGCCGACTGGCCGCGCCAGCCGATCAAGCTGCTGCTCGGCTTCACGCCCGGTGGCGGCGTGGACGCCACCGCCCGGCTCGTGGCCCAGCAGCTGGCCGAAGCACTGGGCAGCCCGGTGGTGGTGGAAAACCGGCCCGGCGCGGGCGGCACCCTGGCGGCCAACGCCGTGGCCAAGGCCGAACCCGACGGCCACACGCTGTTCCTCATGGCCTCGGGGCACAGCATCTCGCCCGCGCTCTATAAGTCGCTGCCCTACGACTCGGTGAACGACTTCACCATGGTCACCATGACCACGCGCTTTCCCTTCGGCGTGGCCGTGGGCGCGAGCTCGCCCATCCGCAACATGGGCGAACTCATGAAACAGGCCAAGGACAAACCCGGCACCCTCTCGATGGGCCATGCCGGCGTGGGCACCGGCATGCACCTGGCCAGCGTGCTGCTGCAAAGCCGCGAGCACGTGAAGTTCATCGACGTGGCCTACAAGGGCGGCAACCTCGCGCCCACCGCCGTGGCCGGCGGTGAGATCCAGGCCGTGCTCGACAACCTCGCCAGCATGGAGCCGCTCGTCAACGGCAACCGCCTGCGCCTGCTCGCCGTCACCGGCACGCAGCGCTGGCCCACCTACCCCGACGTGCCCACCCTGGCCGAAACCGTCTCGCCCGGCTTCGACGTGACCGGCTGGACCGCGCTGGCCGGGCCGAGGAACCTGCCCGCGCCGGTGGTGGCACGCCTCTCGCGCGAGATGACCAGGATCATGGCCAAGCCCGAGGTCATCGAGCGCCTGCGCAAGCTCGGCCTGGGCGCCACCAGCACCGAGCCGGCCGAAGCGCAGAAGGTGCTGGCCACCGAAGTGGCGCGCTGGCAGAAGCTCGTGCAAGACGAGAAGATCGAAACCCAGAACTGAAGACCCAAGGCCCTGCCGCCCCGGCGGTGCGGCCATGGCAAGATCGAAGGGGGCCCACCCGGTGGTGGGCCCCCCTTCTTTTTTGAGGAGATGGGAACGTGACGACCCCAGAAATCGCCCTGCTCGTGCTGGGCGCGGCCGTGGCCGGCTTCGTGCAAGGCCTCTCGGGCTTTGCCTTCGGCATGGTCGCCATGTCCTTCTGGGTCTGGGGCATCGATCCGCGCGTGGCCGCCGTCATGGCCGTGTTCGGCTCGCTCACCGGCCAGATCGTGGCCGCGGTCACCAGCCGGCGCGCCTTCCGGCTGCAGGTGCTCGCCCCGTTCCTCGCCGGTGGCGTGCTCGGCATTCCCATGGGCATCGCCGTGCTGCCGCACCTCAACCCCGACCTGTTCCGCCTGGTGCTCGGCGGCGTGCTCGTGATCTGGTGCCCCATCATGCTGATGTCATCGCACCTGCCCAAGGTCTCGCGCGGCGGGCGCGTGGCCGATGGCGTGGCCGGCCTCGCGGGCGGCTTCATGGGCGGCATCGGCGGCTTCACCGGCGTGGTGCCCACGCTGTGGTGCACGCTGCGCGGCATGGAGAAAGACACGCAGCGCGCCATCATCCAGAACTTCAACCTCGCGGCCCTGGCCTTCACCATGCTCGGCTACGTGATCGCGGGCGCCGTCACGCGCGACATGTGGCCTCTGCTGCCCATCGTCGCGGTGGCGCTGCTCGTGCCCGTGCTGCTGGGCTCGCGCCTGTACGTGGGCTTGAGCGAGGCCGCGTTCCGCAAGCTCGTGCTGTCCTTGCTCAGTCTGTCGGGTGTGGCCATGCTCGTGGCCGCCGTGCCGCGCCTGCTGGCCTGAACCTGAAACCCGGCCCGCCATGATCTCGTCCCAGTTCCTGCAGCGCATGAGCCTGCGCCGAGACACCGTCGACAGCTTCGAGCGCTATCCCTTCAACCTGCCCGCCGTGCGCACGCTCGACCGGTTGGACTTCCACCCCAAGGTCACCTTCTTCATCGGCGAGAACGGCTCCGGCAAATCCACCCTGCTCGAAGCCATCGCCGTCGCCCTCGGCTTCAACGCCGAGGGCGGCAGCAAGAACTTCCGATTCAGCACGCGCCGCTCGCACTCGGTGCTGCACGAGCACCTGCGCATCGCCAAGGGATTCAAGCGGCCGCGCACCGGCTTCTTCCTGAGGGCAGAGAGCTTCTTCAACGTGGCCACCGAGATCGAGCAACTCGACGCCGAGCCCGGCCTGGGTGCGCCGGTCATTCAGTCCTATGGCGGACATTCGCTGCACGAGCAGTCGCACGGCGAATCGTTTCTGACGCTGCTGATGGAGCGCTTCCACGGCCAGGGCCTGTACATCCTCGACGAACCCGAGGCCGCGCTCTCGCCGCAGCGGCAACTGGCCGTGCTCGCGCGCATTCACGACCTGGTGAACGAAGGCTCGCAATTCGTCATCGCCACACACTCGCCGCTGCTCATGGCCTACCCGGACGCCTGCATCTACCAGTGCGGCGCCGACGGCGTGGCGCCGGTGGCCTACGGCGACACGGAACACGTGCGCGTCACGCGGGACTTTCTGGCCGATCCGCAACGCATGTTGCGCGGGTTGCTGGAGCGGTAGGCGAATCGCATCGGTTCACCAGCGTCAGGGCATCTTGCTGGCTGGCGGTGGACTTCCGGGGCGGGTTGTTTGCGTCGGCGAACGCGGCTCGACGTGTTCAAAAAGAGTCTTGGAAATGACAGATTTTGGGGATGGAGGAGGGGCCTGTTGTCGTGGTAGAGCGCGCGCCTTCAACCGAGCGATGGAAGGTGCGAACTTAACGCGACACCCCCTCACTTAATGCCCACCTTCGGCGAGTACGAAGAGCGGGAAGAACGCCATCAACCTCCTCATTGAGTCTCCTAAATGAATTCATTCCCCATACCGCATGAACAACATCAGCTGCTTGCACTCGCGAACATTCTTGTTCAGCTCCCCCAGCAAGACGCTCCAGTCTTCGGGGCCGATGGTCTCAAAGAATTGATCCAGCAAAAAAAACTGGCTGAGCTGGCGGAGTTTCAAACTTTCGCATACGAGCACGTGTCGGAACTTTGTCTCGAGATGGTCGAACAGCACCCCGATGAAGTGACCGTGTTGCTCTGGGACAAGGAGCTGGCCGAGGAGTGCAAGGAGTTGCTGTGCGACGCGGCACTGTACGGAATTGTCATGACAGACACCCAGGCGGAAGCACTGGCACGAGCCATCCTCAACGCCGGTCACGAGTTGGATGTGAACAACGCGGAATGGCCCCCTTGTGTGCACAAGCTGCTGCAAGAGCGGGCAGCGTCCTTCAGCCTCTATTGGGATTCCAAACGCGAGAAGTTCAAGGATGCCCCATCCAAGGGGGGGCTGACGGTTTTCCCCTCATCGGGCAGACCTTTTCTGTCGTTGAGCGACAAAAAGTCCACCGAGAACTTGACCGGGCAACTCGGCGAAAACGGAAAAAAGTTGGAGGGTCGGCATCTCGCGGAAGCGATCAAGGATGGTCGCACGGTCATCCTGGACCAGATCAACCAGCGCGTCGCGCCGCTTGATCACGCCACGTTGGAAAACCGTTGCCAGATGGCCAGGCGCGTGCGCAATGAGCAGGCCGTGCAGTGCGCGCCGGATCAATTGGGTGCATTGCTTGCACAGCTGGCCAGTTTGGTGGCACCCGGAAAGAACCGCTCCTTTGCGTTGAGTTTCAGCCCCGAGGGCGCATTCAACGATGTCCACCACATGACGGTTTTTCTGGAGAAGAGCTTGGAAAAGGGCGTTATGGCCCTCAAGGTGTCCCTCTATGACCCTGAGTTGTCGGGCGACACCTCCCACCTCCGAGTGCTGCCGGAACACTTGGTCCAGCTGTCGTTCCACGACTTCGATCTCCGACACGCCTTCCACCCTGGAACGGTGGATATCCTGAACTTGATGCTGGACGATGCCCGATTGGCCAGGAGCCTGACGGAAAAATTTCAGTTCGTTCCGGAGAATTCAAAAGTGCTGGTCAGCAGCGTTCTGAACGCCCTGGCCTACGGCAATCAGTATGGTTTGGACATCGCGGCCAACCGACTTGCGATGCAGCATCCACTCAACACACCAATCAAAGACCTGAATGACCGCTCAAAGGAACTGGGGCAGGCATTGCGCATGGGGGTAGCCGCATTGTCCATCGAGGGCACGCCTTCTACTGGCAATCTGTCTTGTGATGGCTCCCCTGCCATGCGTTCATCGAGGTTCCTTCTCCGGTGAATCTCTTTCACCATGCTTGAGCGGTTCATCGTGCTTGGGAGGTTCTCAGAGTTCCGCCTTTTTTTCTCCTGGACCACGACAGGCTTGAATCGGATTTCGACTGCAGCGTCCCTCTCTTCCTCGTCGCGTTTGAGCAAAGCGAGTGTGTGGGACGGAATGACCATTGAACGTCTGCGCTCTTTGGGGAGTGGTTCGGTGTATTTTGAGTCGTTGTGATCTATGTCGGAGGTGTTCGCCTCATCATCGTGTGTGGACTGGTCTTCCAGATGGTCGCTGACGGAGGCCGGGTTTTTCTCATGTGCCTTCGCGAACTGAACCAATGTGTCAATGAATTCGGTTGAATTTCTGGTCTGCGCCAGCTGCTGAATTCGGGCCTTCGCCAGCTGTTGAAAGGTTCTCATGTCGTCGATTGTCTTGAGGCGATTCGACAGTGCCCAGGTGAGGGCAACCCGGAGAAAGAGAAGCGGACCCTCGCCCTGGTTCCTCGGGTGGGCCATGGCCGCTGGGGTGTGCTGCCTGACCATCTTTTCAAGATATTCGAGAGAAGGCTTGGCGCCGCGGCGCCAGGCAGCGAGCATGCGGGCGGCTTTTTTCATTTCCGCCACAGTGGCATTGCGCGGAGCCACGCCGCCCGTCAACGCCCTGAAATCTGCTCTCCAGTCTTGTTCTGATCGCCATGTCACTACGGTCCTCGGCCAGAGCAAGGACAAGGGCTGATGCCAGCGGTTCAGACCGATGCTCAATTGTTCCTGAAGTGCTTCAAGGCAGTTGGGGCCGAAATGTCGAGACCTGTCGCTCAATTTCTTTCTGACGTTCTTGTTCATCAACCAGTCGGGCGCGTCGGAGAGGCGGCATTTGCCGGCAATCACATCCTGGGCGTACAGGTCCCACCGTTCTGGGCGCTCGGTGGTCTTGACGAAAATCATTGAGGACGAAGCGCCCGATAGTTCGGCGGCGCCGGGGTGGTCCAGATTGATCAGGCCCAGAATGTGACCTCTCAAAGTTCCGTGCTGGATTTCCGCATGCAGTTTCTGGCCCAATGCGATGGCCAGGGCGTTGCCGATGTCTTCGTTCGAGGCTTCCGATTCGAAATTCAGGATGGCCTGGCGAATCAGGACAGCCTGCTCTGGCGAGCTCCCGGAGAGCATCAACGCGGTTTCAAGGGTGGCCTTGATCTGGTCGTCGAGGCCCCCTTTCCTCATTTTCTGGACGACCGCCATCAGCTTCTTGCCGTTGCTGGTTTCCATGGCCCTGACGAAAGCCTTGAGGTGTGGCCGAGTGGCGGTTTCTCGCACCTTCTTGATGTGTCGGGTCAAGTGGGCATGTTCGTCCGTCTCTTCCTTGAATCGGCAACTGGCAATCGTGCTGGCGTTGTTGTCAGTCATGACGGCCACCAGCGTCCTGGCGCTCAGCGCGGTGACGTCCTTCTTGTTTTCAAGTGCTGCTTCAATATCTTTTGCCTTAGCCGATAGCTTCCATGGTTTGCTATTCCACAAGAACTTGATCGGGTTGTTCCTGACCAGTTCTTTGTTGGCATGCAGGTCCTCGATCAAGGAAATCAATTTCTTGACGTTCTCGCTTTTGCCGTAGCGCATCTCAAGAAATGACCTGGCAGTGGCTTTGATCTCCTCCTTGTTGGCCTTACTGAAGAAGTTGTAGAAAAAGCCCCCGGGAATGGTGCCGGAGACTTCCGCAATGGCCTTTTCGATTGTGTTGCGAAGCAACTTCTCCTCCAGCGTGTTCCCCGGAGGCCGCGCTGCGGGCGCTTGTGTCGTTTTTGGCGCCGTTTCCTGAGTGGGGCTGGATGCTGATGCTTTTGCGCGGCCTGAGGTGGTCTCATCGCTCGGCTTCTCGGTGTTGCCCCACGCAACCGTTTTGGCTCCTGCCGCTTTTTTCCTGGCCTCAACCTTGTCTTTCAGGCAGTGCCCTTCGATCTGCTCTCGCACGTCGCTGCTGTTGATCAAGTGCCTGCAGAATTCTTCATCGGTGGCAGAAAGGCACGCCTCGATCAGCGAGTGCAGCAGGGACAGCTGTTTCTCCCGATGGCCATCCGCTTTTGTGAAGTCGCTCTCGAATGCCTCCAGCAGCTCGGGACGACCCATGGCATTCACGAGCTCTCGGATGCTATCCAGATCGGCCACCAGGGCTTCGATGTCCTGTGAGATCGTTGGGTTGATGGCACGAGCGGCATCTTCCGCCGACGCATGTTGTGCAATCTTGAATGAATTGCTGACCACCATCTCCCACTGCCTGGCCACGCGGTTGTAATGCGCTTGCGCAAACGCCTTGCCGGCATAGATGATCAGGACGACCGCGGTGATGCCCCCGGTGACGGCCCCTGTGGCAACGCCTGTGGCGAGGCCGATGGACTTGATCACGATGCCGCTGACCGCATTGGCGCCCCGGGTGAACCCTCCGAACAGGGCGGCTGTATTGGACTTGATCTTGTTGCGAAACGCCTCTAGGAGGTTGACCAGAATTTCCTTACCTGGCTTGCCCTGCAAGGTTTGCACGGCTTGCTCCAACTTGGCCTTGACCGTTTTGAGGGATGCCCGTGTTTCGAAAAAGCGCCACAGTTCGAGGGGTGCACGGATGAGGCTGGCCACATTGGTCACCAGACCCAGGCCCAGACCGGCGTCCGTCAAGCTCTGCTGTGCGGCGAAGTTGGCCTCCTGCTTGCTGAACACGTCGTGAAGCTCTGCCCTGGTGGCCTCATCCAGTTGGAGTTGGGGTGTCTTGGCCAAGAATGCGTTCAAATCATCCAGGCTGTGGATCCCCACCGCTTCAACGCCAGCAGGATTGGCGCCCAACAAATCGGCCGCCAATTTGCCCATGACGCGGATCTCGACCGCATTGACCAGCTTGGCGATGGTCGTGGCCGCTCCTTGGAGCGATTGGACCGCATCGGCCTGGATCTGGGTGATGACCTCCTTCAGTTCGGGCTGGCCGAGGGCATCTCTGATTTTCAATCCACATTCGGCCTTGAGCTGCTCCAGCTTCCAGGGGTCCATGTGGCGGTCGGTCAATGCGTTCGCCAGCTTTTCCAAGCTGGCCGTAAAGGTATCTCGCCCCCATACCAACCGCTGGATGCCAGCGCTGGCGGTCACGCCGTCAATCAGTGCAAGAAAGGCCACACCGGTCGAAAACGTGGTGGTTGCACACTCCTTGGCGATGGCATCTTCGATGCCGGTAGAGCCCGTGTTCAAGGCCACGCCTCCCGCCCATACCGCGAGATAGTGGGGGCTCGATATCAAGGTGTTGACGGCTGCGGGATATGCGTTCCTGCGTTGCCATCTCTGGAGCAGGAACAGGGCCCCCTCGTCGAGGCCTTCTTCGACACACACCTCCGCGAGCTCATGGGCGTCCCGTTGCGACTCCGACTCCTTCTTCTCGTCATCCAGCCAAGACACGTCCGACGCCACAAAACTGGAATTGATCGCAAAACTGCTCACCGGATCACCTCGTGGGGTTTGTGGAGGAAGCTGTCTGGTGAGTGACCCGGTTCATGGCCCGGTTCGCCTTCCTAGGGCAAGCCCTAATGCCGGCGCCCGACGGTGGTGACACTTGCTCTGCTGCAACTGGTTCGCCATTCCCGTCGAAACCGGTTGCCTCCCTGTCGTTTGGTGGCTTGCGGCGCACAAGGCCTTGAGCAGACGCTAACGTCGCTGCCCAGTTTTGGAGGGGCCATCAGCAATGATCGACATGGAAAGCGCGCAGGGCACGCTGCGCGAGGCGGCGTGCACGCGGCCGATGCAGGCCGCGACAGCCGGCCTGGACATCCGGCCTCTCATGCGCACTCACGCCGGGCGCTGGTTTGCCGCTGTCGATCGATCCAGGGCGGACATTCTGCGGTGGGAGGAATGGCCCGACGCGATCCGGTCCGAAGAGGACGCCCATGTGCTTCTTCAAAAACTGGAGTCGGAATGGACATCCGGCCGCACTTTTTCCTGCGGAATCTTCACTGAGGAAGGCGCGGTGATCGGCGGTGTGACCGTGTCCAACATCCTGTGGGACTGTCGGTGCGCCGATCTGGGCTATTGGGTGGAGCCCCGTTATCGCGGCAAGGGTGTTTCGGCGTGGGCCGCGCGCTACCTGATCGATTTTTGCTTCCGCGTCCTGCGGCTGCAGCGGCTGGCGCTGGTCATCCGGGTGGACAACGTCGCGAGCCAGCGGGTGGCGGAGAAGCTCGGCGCGCAGTTCGAGGGTGTGGCCAGAAAGCGCATCGTTCACGACCAGCGGGCGCTCGACGCCAAGGTCTACGCGATCACCCAGAACGGTGACCCGTCCGCAGGGTCTGTTTCCACTGGTTACGCCGGTTGTTAAAAATCTCGACCAAGCGGTCGGGTTCGCGGTTCGAGGGAGGCTTCAAGCGCCTTGATCGTGGTTCTTCCCTGTCCGTTCCTTCCATTCCTTGAGCGTCGGGTCGCGTCCTAAAGTGCAGCGAAGTTTGTAGCAACGCCCCGAGAGGAGAGACCGTGGAAGTCAATCGAGCAGAGGAAGGCGACGGCACCTTTTCGGACTTGCACGCCCAGTTGGCCACGCTGGCATTGCGCACCGATGGCAAGCTCAGAAGCTTCCTGCGGCGGTTTGAACGCGATCCCCAACTGGTCGACGATCTGGTCCAGGACGTGTATGTGGAAGTGTTGAAATCGCTGCGGAACTTCGGCGGGCGATCGTGTCTGGAGTCCTGGATCTTTGGCGTCGCGCAGAATGTCGGCCGACAACACGTGGCCAAGGCCGTCGCTCATCGCGCGCGCTTCGTGGACATGGAAGACGGGCCCGCCGACACGCGCGGCGCCCCCGATGTCCTTCACATCGTTTCCCTGCAGCAGCGGCTGCGGCTTGTCGATCAGAAGATGCGCGCCATGCCCGAGGCCCTGTCGTCGACGTTCGAGGCCTACATCGAAGAGGGCCTGACCTACGAGCAGGCGGCCAAGTCGCTCAGCATCCCGATCGGCACGGTCCGCTCCCGCATCTTCCGTGTGCGGGAACTGGTGCAGGACTGCTGAGCGCCCGAAAGACCGTGGCGGTGGTCACGCCGCGAGCGGCATGCCCAGGCGCGGATCGCGGTTGAGTTTGAAGACGGCAACGGCTTGCACCAGCTGCAGGGCCTGATGTTTCAGGCTGTCTGCGGCGGCGGCGCTTTCTTCCACCAGCGCGGCGTTCTGCTGCGTCACGCGGTCCATCTGGCTGATGGTTTCGCCCACCTGGCCCACGCCCGCGCTCTGTTCGCTGGTGGCGCTGCTGATCTCGCCCACCAGGTCGGAGACGCGGCGGATCGCCTCGACCACGCCTTGCATGGTGACGCCGGCCTGGTCGGCCAGCAGCGTGCCGCTGGCCACGCGTTCCACGCTGGCGTCGATCAGGCCCTTGATCTCCTTGGCCGCCTGGGCGCTGCGCTGCGCGAGGTTGCGCACTTCACCGGCCACCACCGCAAAGCCACGGCCCTGTTCCCCGGCCCGCGCGGCTTCCACCGCCGCGTTCAGCGCCAGGATGTTGGTCTGGAACGCGATGCCGTCGATCACACCGATGATGTCCGCGATGCGCCTGGAGCTGTCGTTGATGCCTCGCATGGTTTCCACGACCTTGCCCACCACGTCGCCGCCTTCGGCCGCGACCTGAGAGGCGGTTTTCGCCAGTTCGTTGGCCTTGCCGGCGTGGTCGGCGGTCTGGCGCACGGTGGTGCCCAGTTCTTCCATCGACGCAGCGGTTTCTTCCAGCGCGGCGGCCTGCTCTTCGGTGCGGGTGGAGAGGTCGGTGTTGCCCTGGGCGATCTGCACGCTCGCATCCGACACCAGCGCGGCGTTGTCCTGCACGTGGCTCACGGTGTCGCTGATGCGTTTCTGCATGGTGCGCATGGCGCCCAGCAGCTGGCGGGTGTCGTCGTTGCCCACCAGCGCGATCGGGCGGGTGAGGTCGCCTTCGGCCAGGTGGCCGGCGGCGGCCACGGCCTGGTCCATGGCAATGGCCATGAGGCGGGCGACCCAGAGCGCGCCCAGCACCAGCAGCACGGTGGCCACCAGCACCGCGATGGCGATGGTCCAGAGCGATTGCGCGACGCTGGCGGCCGCGGCCTCGGAAATCGTGGCACCGTCCTCCTCGATCATCCCGGAGAGTTTCTCCAGCTGGTCTTCGAGTTGGGCGAAGGCCTGGTTCAGCGCCGGCAACTGGGCTTCGGCCTGGGCCACGCCCTGGGCGGCGCCGCCGATGACGGCCTGCGCGGCCTGGGTGTATTGCCGCACCACGGGCAGGGTGGCGTCCAGCGCCTTGCGGGCCTCGGGGTCGATGCCGGAGGCGGCGATTTTCTTCAGGGCCTCGTCCAGCGTGGCCACGTGGTCGTCGAGATCCTTGCGCGCGGCGGTCACGGTGGCCGTGTCGTTCTTCATCACCGCCAGCAGCGCGCGCTGCGCGTCGCCACGCAGGGCGTCGTGCATCATGTCCGCGCTCAGGGAGGCCTGCAGGGCCTGGCTGGAGAGTGCGGAGGCCTCGACCTTGGCGGCCATGGATGAGACGGCGAGCAGGCCGATGCCGCCCGCGGCAGACACCAAAGCGGCGCCAGCCAGGCCAAGACAGAGGATCTGGGTGCGAAGTTTCATGAAGTCTCCGGAAGAGATGCGGATGGCGCGGCGAAGGTGCCGCTGATCCCTGAGGCCTGTTTCGACGCGCCCCCGCGCTTGTGTAGCGCGGCCGGACAGGCGGTTGGCGTGGTGGAACCAAGCACCGCCGCCGCCTCAACCGCCGGTGAAGATTTCGGTGGCCAGCTTCATGAGCGCGGCCACCGGCGTGTCCAGCATGGGCAGGGTGAAGGCGATGCCCACCAGGCCGGCCGAGAGGGTGAGCGGGAAACCGATGGCGAAGGCGTTCATCTGCGGCGCGATGCGCGAGATGAAGCCGAGCACGATGTTGATGAACAGCAGCATGCCGATCATGGGCAGGGCGATCCACAGGCCGTAGCGGAACACCACCGAACCCAGCTCGTGCAACTGCATGCGGTTGATCGATTCGAAGGCGCTGCCGCTGAGCGGAAAGGTGTTGAAGCTGGCCACGACGGCCTGCAGCAGCATGAGGTGGCCGCCCATCACCACAAACAGCAGCATGGTGGTGTTGCCGAAGAAGCGGCCCACGGCGCTGGACTGCGAGTTGGTGGATGGATCGAAGAAACCGGCGAAGTTCAGGCCCATCTGCAGGCCGATGAGTTCACCGGCGAGCTCGACGGAGGCGAACACGATGCGCACCGCCAGACCGATGGCGATGCCCACGATCACCTGCTGCATCACGACGGCGAAGGCGCCCGCGTCGGTGAGGCCGATCACGGGTTGCTCGGGCAGGCCGGCCTGGGCGCACACCGCCACCAGGAAGGCCAGGCCCACACGGGTGCGCATGGGCACCGAGCGCGAGGAGAAGATGGGCGCGCTGGAGAAGACGGCCAGGATGCGCAGGAAGGGCCAGAACACCGGCGAGACCAGCGCCATGATCTGCGCTTCGGTGAACGTGGGCATGCGACGGCCGATCGCGAGATCAGATGGCGAAGTTGGGGATCGACAGGATCGTGCTGCGGATGAACTCGACCATGGTGGTCATCATCCACGGGCCCGCGATGGCGAACACCGCGATGGCCGCGATCAGCTTGGGCACGAAGGCCAGCGTGGCTTCGTTGATCTGCGTGATGGCCTGGAACAGGCTGACCAGCAGGCCCACCCCGAGCACCGTGGCGAGCACCGGCGCGGCGACCATGAGCAGCATGAAGAGGGCGTTCTGCCCCATCGTGAGGGCGGCTTGGGGATCCATGGTGTTCCTCTAGGTGGAGAACGAGGCGGCGAGGGAGCCGAGCAGCAGGTTCCAGCCATCGGCCAGCACGAACAGCATGAGCTTGAACGGCAGGGCCACCAGCACGGGCGAGAGCATCATCATGCCCAGCGACATCAGCACGCTGGCGACGACCATGTCGATCACCAGGAAGGGGATGAAGATCATGAAGCCGATCTGGAAC
Organism: Hydrogenophaga sp. FW305-3-2-15-A-LB1; assembly: GCF_058787875.1. Lineage (NCBI taxonomy): Bacteria > Pseudomonadati > Pseudomonadota > Betaproteobacteria > Burkholderiales > Comamonadaceae > Hydrogenophaga > Hydrogenophaga sp. FW305-3-2-15-A-LB1. The sequence goes on from NZ_JBYTAE010000019.1 coordinate 55,365, forward strand.
GCGGTCTTGAGCTCGCTGGTGACGAAGGCCGGCACCAGCACGCGGAAGGGGGCGTTCTGCGCGGTCACGTCGTTGGGCAGCTTGGCCAGCTTGGCGAAGAGTTCGAAGTCGGACTGGCGCGTCTGCTTGAGCATGAACTCGCGCATGGGGGCCTGGCCGCGTTCGAGCGCCTGGTCGAAGGTGATGGCGTTGCGCGAATAGGGTTCGTAGGCGTCGGCGTACACGCGGTCCAGCGTGGGGCCCATCACGAACAGCGTGAGGAACAACGAGAGGCCGACGATCACCTGGTTGGGCGGGGCCGACTGCGTGCCCAGGGCCTGGCGCAGCAGCGAGAGCACGATCACGATGCGGGTGAAGCCCGTCATGAGCAGCAGCACGGCCGGCAGAAAGGACAGCGCGGTGAAGAACAGCAGGGTCTGGATCGGCACCGAGTAGCTGGTGCCGCCCGCGCCCTGGCCGATCATCAGCGGCAGCGTGGGGCCGGCGGGTGCGGCGGGCGCGCCCTGGGCCCAGGCCGCGCCGGTGGCGAAGAGGGCGAGCGCGGCCAGCAGCAGGCCGGTGCGCAAGGGTTCAACGCGGCGCATGGGGGCCTTTGAGGGGTTGGGTCAGCTGGGCCAAGCGCGCGGCGAAGCCGGAGGCGGGCGTGACGATGGGGGAGGCCGGGTCGACCAGATCGGCCGGCAGGGCCATCTGGTGCAGGGCATTCACGCTGCCGGCGGACACGCCGAGCACCAGGCACACGCGGTCTTCGCCCTGGCCGATCTGCACCGTCACCACGCGCTGCTGCGGGCCCAGCGAGAGGGTGGAGAGCACCTGCATGGGCGGGCCGCTGTGGCCCACGGCGCCGGGCAGGCGGCGGCGCGCCCACTTCAGGGCGAAGGCCAGGCCCACCATGAGGGCGAGCAGAAGCAGCGCGGGCATCGCGTTTTGCAGCATGAGGGGCTCGATCGGAGAAGAGGTTTTTAGTCCAGGGATGCCGAGGAACCGGCTTTGCCGGGCCTCTGGCGTCGCCCCCCTGCCAAGGGGGTGGCGCCGAAGGCGACGCGGGGGGTGACATGACCCATGGTCATGTCCTGCTCACCCTGCGCATGCGTTCGGACGGCGTCACGATGTCCGTGAGGCGGATGCCGAACTTGTCGTTCACCACCACCACCTCGCCCTGGGCGATCAGGTAGCCGTTGATCAGCACGTCCATGGGTTCGCCGGCCAATGCGTCGAGTTCGACGATGGAGCCCTGCGCGAGCTGCAGGATGTACTTGATCGGCACCCGGGTGCGGCCCAGTTCCACCGACAGCTGGACGGGGATGTCCAGCACCATCTGGATGTCCTGCATCGGGCTCGTGCCCGAGGCCACGGGGGCGGTGCTGGCCTCGAACTCGGGCGCGCCGTCGGCGACCGTTTCGGTGGTGGCGGCCTGTTCTTCCAGGGCCTGGGCCCATTCGTCGGCAACAGCGTCGTTCATGGTGTTGGTGCTCTCAGTTGACATAGGAATCTCCCAACCAATGCAAATCGGTGCCACGCAGGTTGCGCTCGACGCGCAGGGCGTACTTGCCCTTGTGGGTGCCGTACTGGCATTCAAAGACGGGCACGCCGTCCACGTGGGCCTTGATCGAAGGGTGGCGATCGAGTTCGATGAAGTCGCCGATCTGCATGGCCAGCAGCTGTTCCACCGTGGCGTCGGTCTGGGCCAGCTCGGCGACCATGGTCACCTCGGCGGCCTGGATCTCGTGGCTCAGCAGCTTGACCCAGCGGCGGTCGACCTCGATGGCGTCGCCCTGCACGCTGGAATACAGCACGTCGCGGATCGGTTCCAGCGTGGCGTAGGGAATGCAGATGTGCAGCGAACCCGCGATGTCGCCGATCTCCAGCGTGAAGCTGGTGGAGACCACGATTTCGCTCGGGGTGGCGATGGTGGCGAACTGGGGCTGCATCTCCGAGCGCTGGTAGGCCAGCTCGATCGGGTAGACGCCGCGCCAGGCCTTCTTGTATTCCTCGGCCACCACCTCCACCAGGCGGTTGATCACGCGCTGCTCGGTGGGCGAGAAGTCGCGGCCCTCGATGCGGGTGTGGAACTTGCCATTGCCGCCGAAGAGGCTGTCAATCACGCCGAACAGCAGCGTGGGCTCGCAGACCACCAGGCCGTTGCCGCGCAGCGGGCGGATGGCCATGATGTTGAAGTTGGTCGGCACCACCAGTTCCCGCAGGAAGGCGCTGTACTTCTGCACCTGCACCGCGCCCACCGAAATCTCGGGGCTGCGGCGGATGAAGTTGAACAGGCCCAGGCGCAGGTTGCGCGAGAAGCGCTCGTTGACGATCTCCATGGTGGGCATGCGCCCACGCACGATGCGCTCCTGGCTCGAGAGGCTGTAGTCGCGCACACCGCCGGTGGGCACTTCCTCTTTCGCGAGTTTCTGGCTCTCGCCGGTGACGCCTTCGAGAAGGGCGTCGATCTCTTCCTGGGACAGAAACGAATCGGCCATGGCGTGTCGTCCTGCTTATTGAACGATGAAGCTGGAGAACAGCACGGCCTGCACGGGGTTGGCGGCGGCCTTCGATTTCTTCTTGCGCGTCGCCTCTTCGCCCTCGGTGGACACGGCGTAGCCCATCTCCTTCGAAATCGTCGCGATGATGTCGCTGGCGAGCTTTTCCTTGCCCTTGAGCGCCAGCATCTCGTCGGCGGTGCGCTGCGAGATCAGCACCAGCACCTGGCTGCGGATGCTGGGCAGGTAGGCCTTGACGGCGGTCTCGGTGGCGGCGTCCTGCAGCTGCAGCGTCAGGCCGAGCTGAATGAAGCGGTTGCCGCCGGGGTCGGCCAGGTTGATGACCATGTTCTCCAGCGGCAGGAAGACCGGCGCGGTCTTGGGGTTCTTGGCGGCCTGTTCGACGGGGGCATGCCCATCGTCCTCGTAGTCGTCTTCGGCGGTGTTCTTCTTGAGGATGAACAGCGCGGCGGCGGCGCCGATCAGCGCGAGCACGACCACGCCGAGCACGATGAACAGCAGTTTCTTGCTCTTCTTCTTGGGCGCTTCGGGGGCGGCAGCGGTGGCGGTGGCGGCGGCAGCGGACATGTTCTTCCTTCAAGGTGGCCCACCGGCCATACCGGGTGGGGTTGAAAGAATTATTGGGCGCCACTCCCTCCGCCGTTCGCCAGATAAGCACCGGAAAAGGGGTTTATTCAGTCGCTAGGTGGCAAGGTGTGCCGCATTGCACAAACGCCGCCAGGGCACCCGCGGAACCGGCTTTGCCGGGCCGCCAGGTGCGCCCCCTTGAGGGGGAGACGCCGCAGGCGGCGCAGGGGTGCTTCCGAATCAGGCGAACACGTCCAGGGGACGGCTGCCGTCGGTGCGCGGGGCCAGCACCGGCCGCGCGGCCGGTTCGGCCGCCTGGCTGGCGCGGCCCAGGGCCTCGGTGCTCAGGCCGGCCGGGCGGGGCTGGTACGAACCATCGCCCTGCGCCTGGCCCTGCGAGCCCACGGACACGCCGCCGAGCTGGATGCCGCTGCGCTGCAGCAGGTCGGCCAGCGATTCGCCGGCGCTTTCGCGCAGGGTGGCGCGCGCCTCGGCGTTGTCGGTCTGGAAGGCGACCTGCACCTCCTGGCCCTTCACGGCGAGCTGGATGTCGATGGCGTCGGCGCCTTCGCCGCCCACGCGCAGGCTGGCGTGGCGCATGTGCTGGGTGCCCCAGTGGCTCACGGTCGGGGCTTCGGCGTCGGCGCGGGCGTCGGCCGGGTTGCGGCCGTCGCCGTTGCCCTGGTCGGTGAAGGACTGGGAAGCGGCGTCGCTGTTGCCGCCGCCGCTGCTGTCGCCGGGGGCGGTGCCGCTCGCGGCGGTCAGGCTGCCGTCCAGCGCCGGGCCGGTGGCCGTGGCGCCGGCGGCGGGGCCGCTCAGGGCGAACTCGCGCGGGTTGGTGGGGCCGGCGCCCACTTCCGTGCCGGCCGAGGCCACGCCCAGGCGCTCGTTGAGGGCGACGGTGGCGCGCACCTGCGCGAACTGGGCGCTCTGCTGTTGTTGCAGGGCTTCGGTGCTGGAGACCGCGCCGCGCTGCCAGACCATGGCGGGAGCGCCGCCTGGCTGGGCGGTGCTGTCCCCGGCGCGCTGGGCGGCGGCGGTGGCGGCCGCTGTGGCGGGGGCCGCGGCGTTGGGGTTGAGCGGGCTGAAGGCCGGGCGCGAGGCGGCGGCGGCGCGCGCTTGCGCGGCCGCGTTGGGCAGGGCGGGCGCGGCTTCGTCCACGCGGGTCATGCCGCTGACGTCGATGCCACCCTCGCGGGCGGCGCCTTCGGCCTTGCCCGGGGAGGCCGTGGCCGCCGCGCCTGTGCCGGTGGTGGACGCGGTGTTGCCGGGCAGGCCCCAGGCGAGCAGGGCGGCCAGGGGGTTGTCGTCGGTCGGGTCGTCGGCCTCGGCCTGCGCGTCGTTGGCGGCTTCGCCGTCGGGCAGGGTGTTGCTGGCCGCGGTCTGGTGCGTGTCGCTCACCAGGCTCAGCAGGCTGGCGAACAGGTCCTCGGCCGGCTTGTCGGCGTTGGCGCGCGCGTTGCCACCTGGCTGGGCCGGCTTGGACGCGGCTTCGGCGGGCTTGGGCGCTTGGGTGCTGGCGTGCGTGGTGGTCATGGTGTCGGCGTCGGGCTGGGGGTCGTCGGGGGCTTCAGTTGCGGGCCTGGGCCTGGGCCAGGCTCTGGCGCAGGTGGATGGACAGCGCCATTTCGTCGGTCTGCTTCTGTTCCTGGCGCTGGGCCTTGTGGGCGATGGCCTGCACCTTGCGGTCGGTGAACTTGCGCAGGCCGGCGAGGTCGCGCTCGGTGACGTGCACCTGCTCCTGCGCGGTGTCGATCAGGCGCTGGCGGTCGGCCAGCACGCCGCGCTGGAATTCCACGGCGTGGTAGATCTTGTGCATGAATTCGCGGTGGTGCATGAGCAGCGCGGGGTCCACGCCGGTGGCGCTGCGGGTCACCCAGCGGGCCTCGGCCTCGAGGGCGTAGGCCTGCAGCTGGTCCATCTGGTCCTGGGCCACCTTCAGCTCACGCTGCATCTGGGCCACCACGCCCAGGGCCTCGTCCCGGCGTTTCTCGGCGAGTTCCACCACTTTGTTCAGGGTGTTCAGCGCGGTCATCCGGCGTTTCCTTCATAGGGGTTGTGGTGGGGGCGGGTCTGGCGCTGGGACGAAGGCTTGTCCTTCTCGTCCTGCAGCGCGGCCTGCATCTGGCGCAGGCTCTCGGGCAGCGTGGCGGCCTCGTGCATGTCCTGCATCAGGAAGCGCTGCAGGGCGGGGTAGAGCACGATGGCGCGGTCGGTCTCGGGGTCGCTGCCGGCCACGTAGGCGCCGAGCTGGATCAGGTCGCGGCTCTTCTGGTAACGCGAATACAGGCTGCGGAAGCGGCGCGCCAGTTCCAGGTGCACCGCGCCGGCCACGTTGTGCATCACGCGCGAGGCCGAGGCCTCCACGTCGATGGCGGGGAAATGGCCGGATTCGGCGAGCGCGCGCGAGAGCACGATGTGGCCGTCCAGGATGGCGCGCGCCGCGTCGGCGATCGGGTCCTGCTGGTCGTCGCCCTCGGAGAGCACGGTGTAGAAGGCGGTGATCGAGCCCTTGCCGTTGAGGCCGTTGCCGCTGCGCTCCACCAGCTGTGGCAGCTTGGCGAAACACGATGGCGGGTAGCCCTTGGTGGCGGGCGGCTCGCCGATGGCCAGCGCGATCTCGCGCTGCGCCATGGCGTAGCGGGTGAGCGAGTCCATGAGCAGCAGCACGTCCAGGCCGTCGTCGCGGAAGCGTTCGGCGATCGCGGTGGCGTAGGCGGCGCCCTGCATGCGCACCAGCGGCGGCGCGTCGGCCGGGGCGGCCACCACCACCGAGCGCTGGCGGCCTTCGGCGCCGAGGATGTCCTCGATGAATTCCTTGACCTCGCGGCCGCGTTCGCCGATCAGGCCGACCACGATCACATCGGCCTTGGTGTAGCGCGCCATCATGCCCAGCAGCACGCTCTTGCCCACGCCGGAGCCGGCGAACAGGCCGATGCGCTGGCCACGGCCCACGGTGAGCAGGGCGTTGATCGCGCGCACGCCGGTGTCCAGCGGCTGGCGCACCGGGTCGCGGTCCATGGCGTTGAGCGGGGCGCGGTCCATCGGCTCGATGTCCACGTTGGTGATCGGGCCCTGGTGGTCCAGCGGGTTGCCGTGCGAATCGACCACGCGGCCGAGCAGGCCGGCACCCAGCGGCAGGCGCAGCGTGCCCCGGTCGTCGGGTGAAGGCGGCTTGTTGGCCTTGCCCACGCGCGGCACGGTGCGGAAGGGGGCGAGCGGCGTCACGCTCGCGCCGCTGGACAGGCCATGCGTGTCGCCGGCCGGCATCAGGTAGGCCTTGTCGTTGGAGAAGCCCACCACCTCGGCCAGCACCGGGTCCTTGTGGCCGTTGTCGATCAGGCACTGCGAGCCCACCGGCACTTTCAGGCCCACGGCTTCGAGCACCAGGCCGGCCAGGCGGGTGAGGGTGCCGCGCACCTCCAGCGGTGTCTTGACGGCGGCGTTCGCGCGCACGTCTTCCATGAAGTTGTCCCAGCGGCTCTCAGTGCCGAAAATGCTGTCAGACATCGGCGTTCCCTGGGTTCCAGGCCGCTTCCATGCCGAGGTTGCCCACGGCGCGCGACCAGCGTTTCTCGATGGTGGCGTCCACCGTCATGGTGGCCGACTCGATCAGGCAGCCGCCCGGGCTGATGGCCGCATCGGCCACGAACTCGGCGGGGTGGTTGCCCATGTTTTCCTGCAGCGCGCCCTTCATCATGGCCAGGTCGCCCGGGTTCAGGCGCACGGTGGCGGGCTGGCCGTCGTCCACCAGCTGGCCCAGGGCCTCGGTGATCACCGGCCGCAGGTGGGCGGGGTCGCTCTTGAGCTCCTGGCGCACCACCTGGCGGGCCAGGTCGCAGGCCAGTTCCAGGATGTGGCGCGAGATCTGGTCTTCGCTCTTCTTAAGGTGGTCGCGCGTGTTGTGCAGCAGCTGGGCCATGCGCACCGCGGTTTCCTCGGCGGTCTTGCGCACCGTGGCTTCGAGCGCGTCGCGCACTTCCTGGCCGCCGGCATCGTGGCCGCGCGAAAAGCCTTCGGCATAGGCCTGCTGGCGCGCTTCCTGCAGCACCTCGGAAGTCACGCCCTCGCTGGCGGTGCCGTCGGTCGGGCCGGCCTTGGGCAGGTCGTCGCTGCCGTCCACGGCGGAGAAGTGCCAGGCGGCGACGCCGTCGATCTCCTCGCGCGGGATGAAACGGGAATGGGGGTTGGGTTTGGAAGACGCCATGGTGTTCTGTTCCTCAGACGAAGGCCTCGTCTTCGCCGCCGCCCATGATCACGATCTGGCCCTCGTCGGAGAGCCGGCGCACGACCTTGAGGATTTCCTTCTGCTGCGCTTCCACTTCCGACAGGCGCACCGGGCCGCGCGACTCCAGGTCTTCGCGCAGCGCCTCGGCCGCGCGGCTGGACATGTTGCCCAGCACCAGCTCGCGCAGTTCGTTGGTGGCGCCCTTGAGCGCGATCACCAGCGAATCGGTCGCCACTTCCTTGAGCACCATCTGCACCGACTTGCCGTCGAGCTTGAGCAGGTCCTCGAAGGTGAACATCTTGTCCATGATCTTCTGCGCCAGGTCGGCGTCGAACTCGCGGATCGATTCGATCACCGAGGTTTCGATCTGGGTGCCCATCATGTTGATGATCTCGGCGGCGGTCTTCACGCCACCCATGGAGGTCTTGCGGATCTTGTCGCCACCGGCCAGCACCTTGTAGAGCACCTCGTTGAGGTCTTTCAGCGCGGTCGGCTGGATGCCTTCGAGCGTGGCGATGCGCAGCATCACCTCGTTGCGGGTGCGCTCGGTGAAGTTCTTGAGCACGCCGGCGGTCTGGTCCGATTCGAGGTGCACCAGGATGGCGGCCACGATCTGGGGGTGTTCGTTGCGCAGCAGTTCGGCGATGGACAGCGGGTCCATCCACTTCAGGCTTTCGATGCCCGAGACATCGCCGCCCTGCAGGATGCGGTCGATCAGCAGCGAGGCCTTGTCGTCGCCCAGCGCGCGCTTGAGCACGGCGCGCACGTAGTTGTCGGTGTCGGACACCAGCAGGCTCTGCGACGAGGCCGCGCTGGTGAATTTCTGCATCACCTGGTCCACGCGGTCGTGCGAGACCGCGCGCGTCTTGGCGATGGTTTCGCCCAGTTTCTGCACTTCCTTGGGGCTGAGGTGCTTGAACACCTCGGCCGCTTCCTCTTCGCCCAGCGACATGAGAAAGATGGCGGCGTCCTGGATTCCCTGGTCTTCCATGATTCAGATTCCTTTAGCCCGATTCGCACAAAACGGTCGAGTGCCGAAGCCTCTGACCAGGGGCACCGCGGGTCCGGCTTCGCCGGCCCCAGGTGCCGTCCTCCTCCCGCCGCAGGCGAGAGAGGGGGAAGCCGCGAAGCGGCGCAGGGGGTGGCTCCTGCTCATGCAGGGGCCTCGCCATTCACCCAGCCCTTGACGATGTTGGCCACGGCGGCCGGGTTCTCCAGCGCCAGGCGCTTGGCATCGGCCAGGCGCTGCGCCTCGGCGGTGACTTCGTTGCTCGGCATGGGCAGGCCGGGGCGCTCGGGCGATTCGTTGAGCACCGCGTTGAGCGGTTGCACCGGGGTGGTGTCCAGGCGACGCGCGGCCGGCGTCTTCATCAGCTTCAGGCCGGGGCGGACCATGCCCATGAGCACCAGCAGGCCCAGGCCCACCATGCCCAGCGGCCAGGCCAGGCTGCGCAGCAGTTCCTGGTTGTCCGACTGCTGCCACCAGGCGCCGGCATCCACTTCGCTGGTCTTCTCGACGTTGAAGGCCGCGTTGACCACGTTGACCGAGTCGCCGCGGTCCTTGTTGAAGCCGATGGTTTCACGCACCAGGGCGGTCATCTGTTCGAGCTGCTGCGGCGGGATCGGGGTGCTGGTTTCCTTGCCGGCTTTGTCCACCGAGGTGCGGTGGTTGATCACCACCGCCGCGCTCAGACGGCGCACCTGGCCGCTGGACTCGCGCACCACCTTCACCGTCTTGTCCACCTCGTAGTTCACGACCGACTCGCGGCGCGAATTGCCACCCTGGCCGCCGGCGCCCTGGGCGCTGGCCACGCCCACGGGAGCGGCGGCGCCGTTGATGGGGGCCGTGCCGGTGGCCGGGGGCTGGTTGCTCACCGCGCCGGGCACGCCCGAGGGCTGGGCGCGCGGGCCGCTGCCGTCTTCCACGGTCTGCTGGCTGCGCACCGTGGCGGCGGCCTCGGGGCCCTGGTTGGGGCGGTGCTGTTCGCTGGTGGACTCGACCTGCGAGAAATCGACCTCGGCGCTGACCTGGGCCTTGACGTTGTTGCGGCCCACCAGCGGCTCCAGCATCTCCATGATGCGGCGGGTGTAGAGCTGTTCGAGCTGCTGCACGTACTGCAGCTTCTGGGTGTCGGCGCCCTGGGCCTGGCCGTCGGGCGGGCTGGAGAGCAGGTTGCCCGCGTCGTCCACGATGCTGACCGCCTTGGGGTTCATCTCGGGCACGCTGGAGGCCACCAGGTGCACGATGCCGGCGACCTGCGCGCGGTCCAGCGTGCGGCCGGGGTGCAGGGTGAGCAGCACCGAGGCGCTGGGTTTCTGCTGTTCGCGGAAGAAGCCGTTCTGGTTCGGCAGGGCCAGGTGGATGCGCGCGCTCTGCACGGAGGAGAGCGACTGGATGGAGCGGGTGAGTTCGCCTTCCAGACCGCGCTGGAAGGTCAGGCGTTCCTGGAACTGGGTCATGCCGAAGCGGTTGGCTTCCATCAGCTCGAAACCGGTGACCGAGCCCTTGGGCAGGCCTTGCGAGGCCAGGCGCAGGCGGGTGTCGTGCACCTTGTCGGCCGGCACCATGATGGCCTGGCCGCCCTCGGCGTGCTTGTAGGGCACGTTCATCTGGGACAGCTGGGCCACGATCGCGCCGCCGTCCTTGTCGCCCAGGTTGGCGTAGAGCACGCGCCATTCCGGCTGGCGACCCATGAAGAAGAAGGCCAGGGCGATCGCCAGCAGGGCCAGGGCGCCCAGGCCGAGCTTGATTTTCTGGGCCTGGTCCATGCGCGCGAAGCCGTCACCGAATGCGCTGCGCTCCTTCGCGGCGGTCGGTGTGACATCCAGTTCGGCAACGGCGGTGGTGCTCATGGCGTTCGGGGCTCGGGTAGATGGTCGATGGCAGAGGGAGATACACCCTGTTGCGGTCGATTATTCGGTCCCGGTGCCCCCGCCATAGCCATGAAAAGGCGGGGGTTTGTGCCCTTATTCCCGTCCCGTGCGGGCGGGGCGCCCTCTAGCATCTGGGCTCATACCACGTCGAAGGAGTCCGCCATGGACATGCGCATCGCCCCCCTGAGCAGCCAGGCCTTGAACGGCATCGGCTCATCCGCCCTGAAACGCCCCGGCGCGGCCGGTGGCGTGGAGTCTGGCTTTGCCGCCAACTTCAAGTCGGCGCTCAAGGAAGTCAGCGCGTCTCAGGAGGCCGCTTCCAAGCTGCAGACCCAGGTCCAGCTGGGCAACCCCAAGGTGAGCCTGGAAGAAACCATGCTCGCGATGCAGAAGGCCCAGGTCGGGTTCCAGGCCACCTTGCACGTGCGCAACAGGATGGTCCAGGCCTATTCCGACATCATGAACATGAGCGTCTAGAACGGTTCCACCCCGTTGCTTGCTCACTGCGTGTAGCCGCATCCCCCTTCCAGGGGCGATACCAGCGGCCCGGCAAAGCCGGTTCCGCGGTATCTCTGGATTCATTTACTTCGCTCCGGACCCGTTCAATGCATCGGGGCGGGGCTGCTCCGGTCGATCATCTGCGCCAAGTCGTTCAGCCAGGGCTCCGCCAGGCAGCGGATCTCGGCGTCGATGCGCAGGATGCGCTGCATGATCTTCGTCTTTTCCTTGCGCTCGTCGGGGCCTAGCTGGTCGGTGGCCGACTTGTGGCGCAGCTGGGCGATCAGCACCGCGCAGGCGCCTTCGAGGCGCACCACCTGGTCCCAGTTCTCCGTCTGCGCGGCTTCCAGCATCTGGCGGCTGGTGTTCTCGATGGCTTTGTAGTAGTCCAAAAGATGGTGCTCCATGTCAGGCTCCCTGCAGGGCGCCAGCGCGAATCTGTTTCCAGGAGTCGGCCAGGGGTTCGATGAGGTTCAGCACCTCGTGGATCGGGGCCGCGTCGTTGCGCAGGTTGGCCAGGGTCAGGCGCTGCACGCTGTACTCGTACAGGCCCTTGAGGTTGGCGGCCAGTTCGCCGCCTTCCTGCAGGTTCAGGCCGGCCTTGAGGCCTTCTTCCACGATCCGGATCGCCTTGCCGATGGCCGCGCCCTTGCTCGCCACGTCCTGGCGTTCCATCGCGCCGCGAGCCAGGTTCAGGCTCTGGATCAGCGCGTCGAACAGCAGGCTGACCAGCTGGTGCGGGTCGGCCGTCTGCACGCCGGTGTCGACGGCGACGCGTTTGTAGGTGGAGGCTGCGCGGGTGTTGACAGAGGTGAACATGGCTTGGGTTCCTGATGTCTGATACCTTTCTGTATCGGCACCGGGCGGGCTGACTGTAGGCATGAACGGCGCCATTTGAGGGGTCAAGTTCATGCTTTACATCCTTTAGTAACAGTCGCCCATGGGCTCCATCAGCGCAGAAGCGAGAGCACGCCCTGTTGCGCCTGGTTGGCCTGCGCCACCATGGCGGTGCCGGCCTGCTGCAGGATCTGGGCGCGCGAGAGGCTGGAGGTTTCCTTGGCGAAGTCGGCATCCACGATGCGGCCGCGCGCGGCGGAGATGTTCTCGCCGGTGATCTGGATGTTGGCCACGGCGTTCTCGAAGCGGCTTTGCAGGGCGCCCAGGGTGGCGCGCGAGCTGTTCACGTCGTTGATGGCCTTGTCGATGATCTTGAGCGAGAGCTGGGCACCGCCCGCGGAGGCGACGGAGATGCCCCGCATGTCGTAGGCGCCGGCAAACATCGCGCCGCCCTGCAGGTTGCCGGTGGCCGCCGTGTTGAAGCCCGCGAGGTCCGCGGCCGCGCTGAAGGCGGTTTTTTCCGAGAACAGGTGGTAACCCGTCAGCGTGCCAGCCGCGTTGTACGACAGCTTGGCGAACACGCCGGTGTCGGCGGACCGGGCGTTCACCGCGTCCACGATCTGGCCCGCGCGTTCGGTGGCATTGGCGGCGGCCTTGATGGCGCCCAGCGACACCGCGGAGGTGTTGTCGCCCGGGATGGCGTTGATGGTCAGCGCACCGGCGGCGACCGCCGTCAGGTCCGTGAGCGAGCCCAGTGCCATCTCCGTGGAGACCTGGATCGTGGTGTAGCCCATCGCGCTGGGGGAGCTCATCGAGTCCAGCTTGACCGACACGATGGAGTCGATGGAGATGCCCTCGCCGGCGTTGGCGCCGACCTGGAAGGTGGCGTTGGCGAACGAGCCATCGAGCAGCTTGGTGCCGTTGAAGGCCGTGGTCTTGGCGACGCGGTCGATTTCCTGGCTCAACTGCGTGACTTCGGCCTGCAGGGCGGTGCGGTCGCTGCCGTTGTTGGAGGCGTTGGCCGACTGCACGGCCAGTTCGCGCATGCGCTGCAGCATGTCGCCGACCTTGCCCAGCGCGCCTTCGGC